>NZ_JASGFD010000033.1:0-57642 GCF_047605705.1 Silvibacterium sp.
CCCGACGAATCCGACAGAGGCACGCTGGCCCGCATGGGCGGCGACGAGTTCGTCGTCCTGCTCGAAGAGCTGCAGGACACCAGCGAGGCTGCGCGCGTGGCGCAGCGCCTGCAGGACACTCTTGCCGAATCCTTCTGCATCGGCGGCTCGCAGCTCTTCGTCAGCGCCAGCATCGGCATCGCCTCGTCCGACTCGCACTATCACCGCGCGGAAGACATGCTGCGCGACGCGGACATGGCCATGTATCGCGCCAAGGCCTGCGGCAAGGCGCAGTACCAGGTCTTCGACGCGCGCATGCATCTGCAGGCGGTACGCCGGCTATCCCTCGAGCAGAACCTGCGCGTGGCCTTCGAGCGCAAGCAGTTTCTGCTTTACTACATGCCCATCATCACGCTGGCGACCGGCGCGGTCTCGGGCTTCGAGGCGCTGGTCCGCTGGGAGCGTCCCGGCGAAGGCATCATCGCGCCCGGAGAATTCATCGGCCTGGCCGAAGAGACAGGCCTCATTGTTCCCATCGGCGACTGGATTCTCCGCGAGGCCTGCCGCACGCTCACGCGCTGGCAGTCCACGATTCCCGGCTGCGTCGACCTGACCATGAATGTGAATCTCTCGCCGCGGCAGTTTGCCCATCCCGCACTGGTGGACGATGTTCGCCGTGCGCTCGCGGAGACCGGCGCCGATCCTCATCTCCTGCGCCTGGAGATCACCGAGAGCTGCACCATGGAAAACTCCGAGCGCGCTATCGAGGTGCTCACACAGCTGCGCAGCCTCGGCACGCAACTCAGCCTCGATGACTTCGGCACGGGCTTCAGCTCGCTCAGCTACCTGCACCGGTTTCCTCTGCAGAACCTGAAGATCGACCGCTCCTTCGTCAGCCGCATGGTCGAAGACTCCGAGAGCCTCGCAATCATTCGCACCATCATCCGGCTCGCCCGCGATCTCCGCCTGCAGGTCACCGCAGAAGGCACTGACAACCCCGCGCAGATTCGCACCCTCGAAGCGCTCGGCTGCGACTTTGCCCAGGGCTTCTACTACTCGCCGCCACTCCCGGAGATTCGCGCCGAAGCCTACCTCCGCAGCCACCGCGAGCATCTCTCCGCGGAACAGGCTGCCGCTTCCGTGAATGCATCATGACCTGCAGCGGTCTCATGACGAGACGCACTCCGGCTCATCCTTCGAACGGCATTCCGCCGCCTGCCTGGCCGTGCTGAAGATTACATTTTTCGCATCTCCTCGTAACTAAATCGAAAAGTCTTTGGTTTTTTTCGAGGCAGAGTATGATGCCAGCATGTCTGTTGGCGCTGACGATCTTCGCCGGGGCCTGCAAAACGGCGAGTTCGAGCCTTTCTTTCAACCGCTCTTCACACTTCGCACCGGCGAGCTCGCCGGATTCGAATTGCTCGCGCGTTGGCGCCATCCGGAACAGGGACTGCTTCTTCCCGACCGCTTCATCTCCATCGCGGAAGAAGAAGGAGTCATTGGCTCGATCACAGGCCTGCTGCTTGCGAAAGCCTTTGCCGCAGCACGCAGCATGCCCGCGCACCTGTGGCTTTCCGTCAATATCTCGCCGAGCCAGCTGCGCGGCTTCATCCTCCCGCTACAGATCGAAAGCCTCGCCCGCATCTTCAATTTCCCGCTCTCGCGTCTGGTCATCGAGATCACCGAGAATGCACTCTTCGACGACCTCAAGCACGCCCACGCCATCACCCTCGAACTCAAAAGCCTGGGATGCCGCATCGCACTCGATGACTTCGGCACCGGCTACTCCAGCCTGCTGCACCTGCAGTCGCTGCCCTTTGACGAGATCAAAATCGACCGCAGCTTCGTAGCCTCCATGAACGATCGCCTGGAGAGCCGCAAGATCGTCTCCGCCGTGATCGGACTTGGGCAGAGCCTCGGCCTCACCGTCATCGCCGAAGGCGTCAGTGGGGTGGAACAGGCCGGGCTGCTCCGCGGCCTCGGTTGCGAGCTGGGCCAGGGATGGCTGTTCGGCAAGGCTGTTCCGGCGGAAGAGCTGCCGAAGGTCCTCGCCATACCCTTCCGCCAGATTCCACAACAACCCGGCAGCCTGCTGCAGGAGGTTTTCTCGAGCACGCGCCCCAGCCATCGGCTTGCGCAGTTGCAGGCGCTTTATGACGGCTCGCCCGTCGGGCTCGCGTTCCTCGACCACAACCTGCGGTACATCACGCTGAACCAGCAGCTCGCCGACCTGCACGGTAACCCCATCGAGGCGTACTTCGGGCGCACCGTGGCCGAGATGGTGCCGGACGTCTATCCGCAGCTCGAACCCTATCTTCGCGGCTGCCTTGCCGGTGAAACCTTTTCCGGGCTCGAAGTCATTCGCCCGGCGAACGGCCATCTCCACGAGGCTGCTTTCCTGGTCTCGTATCTACCCGTCTTGGACGAGGCGCGCGAGGTCATCGGCGTCTCCGTATCTGTCGTGGACATCACCGAGCGGCGGCAGACCGAAGCCGCGCTGCGTGAGAGCGAAGAGCACTACCGGCACATGGTCGAGCTCAATCCGCAGATCCCCTGGGTCTTCGATCCGGAAGGCAACGCCATCTCCATCAGCCCACGTTGGGAACGCCTGACCGGCACCACCGCCGATCAGAATCGCGGCCAGGGCTTTCTCGAATCCGTCCATCCCGACGATCGCGAACGGGTCATACGCATCATGGAGCGCTGCTTCCCCTCCGGCGAACCGATCGACGTACAGTTCCGTGCGCGTACGCGCGACGGCGCGTGGCTATGGATGCGCTCCCGTGGCGCTCCGCGCCGCGACGCGCACGGCCATATCATCTGCTGGTATGGGACAGCCGAGGATATCGACGCCCAGAGAAAGGCCGAGGAGGCTCTTCGCCAAAGCGAAGGCCGCCTGCGCGAGCTCGCCGAAGCCTTTTCCGCCGAGCTGCGCCGCCAGGCGGCGATCCTCTCGCCTACGCACTGAGCGGCGATTCTCCAACGGCTGGAAGATGGCCGTGATGTTTCGGAGCCAGGGTGTATCGACACCTTCGTTTGGCGACCCTATTTCTCATCTCGAAGCTGTCATTCCGACCGAAGCGACCGCAGGGAGCGCAGGGAGCGCAGGGAGCGCAGGGGAGGAATGACAAGCTTCTCTTGAAAAATCCTGCAAAAGGCAGGCATTCAGAATATGTCGATATAGCTAGCTCTTCTTTCCCTTCTGCGCCGCACCTACAAGCCCTTCGAGCCAGTCTTGATGCGCATTCAGCATCGGATTCGGCTTCGCGTTCCGCAGCCCTACAGCCGGCTTGCCGATCTGCGATTCCTGCGTGAGCACACGCACGCGGCCGCCCGGCAGATCTTCGATGAGCCACGCATGCAGCACGTCGAGCGCGACATCCTCGTTGCCGTCCACCCACGCGCGCCAGGCTACGCGCGCTGGCTTGCCTTCCGCGGGAGCCTCGTATTCCGTCACCTCGGCTTCCACATCCAGCCCGAAGGTAGTGAAGCGGAAGCGCGCCCCTGCGCTCAGCTCCGGTCCCTTGCCGCCGTCGAAGCCGATCTTCGAAGCGTTGTTATAGTAGCCCGGCCATTCGCGCGTGTCATTCAGATAGGGCCACACCTCGGCCGTCGTCAGCCCCTTCACGATCACTTCGTTCGATACGTAGTTGTCCGTGGTTCCGGGAAGATACTTCTCCGGCCAGTGAATTGCGTGCATATGCTTTCCCTCTTTGCGATGCGTCTTCGCATTTGTATCTGTAACAGTTACAGTTCGGCTACGAGCTTTCCACGCTGCCTTCCGGCCTTCAGCCGCGCCAGCGTATTTCCAAGATCTTCGAAGTCGAAGGGCTCGATCTCCGGCGTCTGCATCTGGCCTTCCGCGATGGCGCCTAGCAGACCCTGGCCCGCGGCCCGCAGTTTCTGCCAGTCCAGCTCCGATCCGTACCTGTAGATGGCTCCCAGCGCGACTTCATGCAGCGAGATCACGGTCGTGAAGCCGGGCATCGGCGGCGTATTCAGCCTGCCCTGCAGGCTCACCAGGTGTCCGTTATAGCCGATGAGCGGCGCGAGCGTCCGCGCATGATCCTCGCCCACCGTGTCGATGGCCGCATACAGATTCCCGCTCCCTGAAGTTCTCTGGAGAGCATCCAGCAGTCCCATCCGCCACTTCGCATCGTGATAGTCGCAGAGGCCTGCCACGCCCATCGCTCTCAGCCGCGGATGATGCCGCTCGGAAGCCGTCACCCAGACGCGATAGCCGCTGTCTACAGCAAGCTGCGTGAGGAAGTTCCCCGTAGCCGCGCCGCCGCCGATCACCAGGACATCGCGGCCTGCTTCCACGGGAAGCTTGTCGATTGCCTGCCAGGCGGTCAGCCCCGGGCAGGGCACGGTTGCCGCCTGTGCGAAGCTCACGCCCTCGGGCACCACATGCAGCGCCTTCGCCACGATCTTCGTGTGGGTTGCGAAGCTGCCTTCGCGCTCGAGGTTCTGGTGATAGGCCACGCGCGTCCCCACGGCAATTCCGGCCTTCTCACGCGCAGCAATCACCACACCTGCGCCATCCACACCCGGAACATGGCCTGGCTGCCAGCCCAATGTCGTCGACGGAAGCACCTTCCAGTCCACGGGGTTGAGCGCCACGGCGCGATTCTCGACGATCACTTCTTCCGGAGCAGGCTCCGGAATCTGTAATGGTGACAATTGCAATTGTTCGGGCTCACGTCCTCCGGACCACACCCAGCCGCGTGCTTCTCCCATCACTTCTTCAGTTCCCCAATCAGCAGCTCTACCACTTTCGCGCTTGAGGCAGGATTCTGCCCCGTAATCAGCTTCCCATCCACCACGGTGTAGACGCCGAACTGCTTGCCTTCCGAATACTGCGCGCCCTGGGCTTCGAGCCGCTGCTGCACCGAGTACGGAACTTCCTTCGCGAGGCCGGCCGTCTGCTCTTCGTCATCGCTGAAGGCCGTCAGCTTTCTGCCCGCGACAAAGGGACGGCCATCCGACAGCTTTACGTCGAGAAACGCAGCCGGACCGTGGCATACCGAAGCTACCGGCTTGCCTGCTTCGGCAAAGCCTGCGATGAGCTGCGCTGCCTTCTTGTTACTGGCGAGATCGAACAGCGGCCCATGTCCGCCGGGGATGAAGATCGCGTCGTAGTCCGTCACCGTGACCGTGTCGTCAAGCTTCTTCGTATGCTTCAGAGCTTTCTCTGCATCCTGCCATGCGGCAACCTGCTCCGGCTTCTCTGCCGAACGCGGATCGACCGGCGCGGCGCCACCCTGCGGACTCACCACAGTGACTTCCACGCCAGCGCGCACCAGCGACTCATACGGTGTGGCGAATTCCTCGAGCCAGACACCGGTCTGACGCCCATCCGGAAACGACCCCGCGCTGGTGACCAGCACCAGCACCTTCTGCGCCTGCGCCGCGCCGGCGAACAGCGCCAGGCTCAGCGCCGCCGATGTGAGAGTGCGCAATTTCTTCATGGAAGACTCCTCTCGAAAAGAGATGCGGGCTTTCCATGTGCCGCTCGTCGCGAGACAGGGAAAGCCGGATGAATTCTGAGTGAGTGATGGACGATTCGAGCCCAGCGACATTCTGTCTTGCAGCGGACTGATTTAACGCGGGGTACTTGCCTCTCCCGCCCAAGCAAAGCCTGGATGGGGCATCCCGAGGGTTCGTGTGTACCCCACTCAAGCCAACATCGGGCTTGGGTGGGCCGCCGTCGCGAAGCAGTTCGCTTCACGCGCAACGATCAGCGGTAGCGGGAGAGCCAGTGGGCGTAGGAAGCAGGCAGAGTCTTCCATGCCGCATCCTCGACGCCCAGCTGCTGCGCCGCGGCGTACGGCCAGTGCGGATTCGCCAGCAGGGGACGGCCCACCGTCATCAGATCCATCTTGCCTTCACGGATCAGCGCATCGCCATCCTTGGGCGAGGCGACATACCAGCTCGTCGTGCCCGGCAGACCGGTCTCCGTGAGCACCTTCGCGGCTGTCTCGGCGAGGAAGTTCGGGCCCCACGGAATCTTTGCGTTCGGCGTGTTGAAACCCACCGAAACGTCCACGAAGTCCAGACCTTCGGCCTTGAACTTCTTCAGCAGCTCGATCGCATCCGCGAGCATGACTTCGTCGTTGCCGTCGAACTCGACCACGCTGAAGCGCGCCGTCAGCGGGCGATCCTCAGGCCACACCGCGCGCACGGCCTTCAGCGTCTCGAGCAGGTAACGGCCGCGATTCTCGGCATTGCCGCCGTATTGGTCCGTGCGCTTGTTCGAGATCGGCGAAAAGAAGTTCTGCGCCAGGTATCCGTGAGCGAAGTGCATCTGCAGCCACTCGATCCCGAGGTCGCGCGCGCGCTCCGCGGCCTTCACCGTATCCGCCTGCACGCGGGCGATCTCTTCCAGGCTCATCTCTTCCGGTGTACGCGGCAGGTTCGCGCCGAACGGCACCGCCGAAGGGGCAATCGTCTTCCAGGCGTTCTTCTCGCCCTCGGGAATGTGGTCATCTCCCTCCCACGGACGGTTCGCCGAAGCCTTGCGGCCGGCGTGCGCCAGCTGGATGCCCGGCACCGTGCCCCACTTCTTCATGGCGGCCACGATCGGCTCCATCTTTTCCGCCTGCTGATCGTTCCAGAGGCCGGTGTCGCCCCAGCTGATGCGGCCCTCCGGCGAAACGGCCGTGGCCTCGATGATGGTCAGGCCAGCTCCGCCGCGCGCCAGGGAGGTGTAGTGCACCTGATGCCAGTCGGTCATCTCGCCCTCCTGCGCCATGTACTGGCACATCGGCGATACGACGATACGGTTGCGCAGCTTCGCGCCTTTCAGCTCATACGAATCAAATAGTCCGGGCAAATCCCTGCTCCTCAAAAGAATCGATTCCATCAAAGATCAATCCAAAGCTCATATCGGATCGTGAGCGATCCAAATTTTGGCCCTAAATTACTTGCACACGCATATATGACGCGCTTGCAATTAATTTGGACTCAAAAAGGCCCCATGCGATGATGAATTTTCAAGGAGGAGCACCCATCGCGACCCCGTCCACACCCCTCGCTCAGGGCTGGTGCGTGCTGTCCCTCCTGCATGACCGGATTCAGGCGCACATCGAGCGTGAGCTCCAGGCGCGCCACGATCTCAGCGTCCGCGAGTTCTCGCTGCTGAACGTGCTCAGCCGCCAGAGTGAACGCGGCGATCACCTGCATATGAAGCAGGTGGCCGAAGCCGTCGTTCTGAGCCAGAGCGCGACGACGCGCCTCGTTACCCGGCTCGAAGAACGCGGCCTGCTGTCGCGCGCACTCTGCGATAAGGACCGCCGCGGCATCTACACCGACGTGACGCCATCCGGACTTGAACTCCTTGAATCCGCACGCCCTACCAACCAGGCCGCCCTGCAGGAAGCCCTCGACGAAGCCCGCCGCGATGAGCACCTGCGGCCGCTGGTCGAAGCGCTCGAAGCCTTCGGCTTCCCCGGCTACGATTTCGCGCAAAGCGAATAGCCTGCTCCGCGCAGGGCGATCCGCCTTCGGCCCCGCTCCCGCTGGTCGCGATCCCGAGCTTTCCTGCAACCCATGAAGTACAAGGTGTCCCCCTATTTTGCGAGCCCATGTCTCAGGCGCGAGACGTGAGGCACCGAACCTGATCCTATTTTCAGCTTTGTCCTTCCGACCGGAGAGGATGAGGTTGCCCCGTACAAGCTTCGTTTGGGGGGAGGAAAAACCGTCGCTGTACAAGAAGAACTGCAGGTTCCTCCGCTTCGCTTCGCTCTGGTCGGAATGACAAACCTTTTAGGGAGCCCAAACCCTAAGCCCTGAAAGAAATCTTTGCATCGAAGTGCAGTCTCGACACATTTAAGATATATCTTAGAAACAACGAAGGAGTATCAAACCATGTTTGGAAAATTTGGAAATCGATTCGATCAGAACGATCCCCGCGGTTTTGGCAAGCACTTCCGCGGTGGGCGGGAGTTCTGGGGCGGAATGGAAGAGGAAGGGCGTGGCCGGGGTCGGCGCGGTTTTGGGCGCGAGTTCGGCGGGCGGCTCTTCGATGGCGGCGATCTGCGCCTGGTCATTCTCAGCTTCATCGCCGAGAAGCCCAGCCACGGCTACGAAATCATCAAGGGCATTGAGGAGCAGATGGGCGGAGCCTACGCGCCCTCGGCCGGCGTCGTCTACCCCACGCTCAACCTGCTCGAGGACGAGGGCTTTGCCACCGTCAGCACGGATGGCGGCAAGAAGCTCTACACCATTACCGAAGCCGGCCGCGCCGAGCTCGAAACCAACCGCAGCCGCATCGACCAGCTGCTGAACCGTATCCGCGAAGTTGGCAAGGCCTTTGGCCCGGGACGCTCGCCGCAGCTGATGCGCGCGATGCACAACTTCAAGATGGCTCTCCGCCTGCGCATGGCCCAGGGAGATATGAGCCGCGAACAGGTTGGCCGGATCGCCGAAATCATCGACCGCGCCAGCCGGGAGATCGAGTCGCTCGACTAAACAGGCCGACTCGGGAAAGGAACGACTACCGATGCATGCCGAAATTCCCCTGCACGACGAGCCGCGCAACAGCGCCAGGCCGGCGGAGACGCCGGCCGCGGCTCAGACATCCCCTCACCAGAGCCGGATTCAGGAGCTCGAATCCGAGAACCGGCGGCTGATGACCCTCGTCGGCGAGCTGCTGATGACCAACCAGCGCCTACGCGAACAGTACAGCAAAAACGGATGCGGGCAGCCCGTGGCTGCCCGCTAAGCATGACGCTCTTCTAAATCCAGCATTAAACCGAGGGCGCAAACGGTCGCCGTCGTTTCTGGAATATGCCGCAAGTCACCTGACGCACAGTGCCCGGCTCCGAGGCGTCCAGTTCATCCGTGATCTTTCCGATATGCGGCTTCATCGATGGCCAGTGATTGGTGCTCAGCAGAAGAATGGCGAATGGGCGGTGACCGAGTGTTTGTTGGAATTCGAGATTGCGATCACAGGACAGGAACGCTTCGAAGCGATTTTCCGCAATCAAAGCCAGCAGCTTTCCGTTCTTCACGGACGCCCAGCCCTGATCCTGAACCGTAGTGACGGAATGGCCTGGAAGATTGCTGGCGAGCTGCTTCGGCACACCCTCATCCAGAATGACCTTCACAGCGCAGGCTGGTGACGACGAAGTAGATCCTGAGATTCGCTATAGGCGAAAAGGGCACGGATTGTCCCGGCGCCGCCCGGCGTGGAAGGAAAGCTTTCGAGTGTGGACAAAATTGCTTCTTCAAGAAGCTGGCCGTCGTCCATATAAGCCTGCACATTCTCGATCAGCGTCTCGGCTGGCAGGCGGGTGCCCTTCAGCAGGGGAGCTCCGCTCACCTTGCCAGGAACGACCTCGACGAGTTCGCATCCCGACCAATCCATGTCAATTATCTTAACGCCGCAGGCCCGGTGTTCGAAATAGCTCTTCAAACACAACCGGCGCACAGAAGTCCTGCGCGCCGGTCGTATTTCAGCTATCAGCTATGCGTGAAGAACCAGAGCGCTATTCGTACGCCAGAGCGTCGATAGGATCCTTCCGCGCCGCCTTCCATGCCGGATAGATTGCACCCAGCACCGAGCCGAGCAGCGCGATCACGGCTGCGCGAATGCGCCAGTCCATCGTGACCGGAAAGGGCAGCGACGGGAACTTGATTCCCAGGAACACACGCAGAAGCTCGGCGATCAGGATGCCGAGCACCACGCCCGCCACCGTCACCACTGCGGTCTCCCGCAGCACTACGTTCACGATGTAGCTCTTCGAGGCACCCATCGACTTGAGGATGCCGATCTCGCGGGTCCGCTCGAGCACCGCCGTGTACATCGACTGGAAGATCACCAGGAATCCGACGATCACCGCAATCGAGATCACCGAACGCAGGGCGATATTGAAGCCCGGCAGATGGTCCGGCGTCATCAGCGACATCCACTCCTGCATGGTCTGCACCTGGTAGTTGCCGAGCGCAGGGATGGCGTGAATCTCACCGCGGATGGTCTCCTGGTTCGCAATCTCATCGCTCTTGATATAGAAGAGCGAGGCGTTGTCCGCGCTACCCATCAGCACGCCCAGCGTGTGGATCGGCAGGAAGACACGGCCGCCCTTGCCGTGCTCGACAATGCCCGCAACACGGAAGGGATGGTTCAGCACCTGGATGGTCGCGCCGACCACGCGGGGGCTGCCGTCCTTCGACTTCGAGTGCGCGTAAACGTCGTCGATGATGACGTCGTTCGGTCCCTGGAAGGGGCCGCCGGAGAGAAAGACAAAGGGCTTCAGAGCATTGAAGCCGGCGTAATCGATACCCCAGATGGTCTCGATGCCGCCCTGCATATTGAAGTCGGTAATGACCGGGGTCGCCACGGCGACGTGCGGCAGCTTCGCGAGCACATCGGCAATCTTTGCCGGGACGGGCGCGCCGCCTACCGAGCTGATGAAGCTGGCATTCGGCGGACGCACGGTCATGTCCGCGCCGATGCCGCCCTGCTGGTTGCTGGCGTTGCTCACCTGCCCGACCATGATCGCCACGATCGACAGGATCATCACCACTTCAATGGCTACGGCCACCACGCTGATCAGCGTACGCAGGGGACGGTGCAGAAGATTGCCTATTACCAGCTTGTTCATGGGTCGTCGAGATCCTCGTCCCCGCCCAAAACGGACGATTTTGGCTCAAATCCCGTTCCTGGACAGCCAGGCCCGGAATAGTTTGGGGCGCGGTTGCGTGGCTTTCGCGAGTGTAACAAAATGACTCTGATGCTGTGAGAATGTGCGGATTCCGGGCCTGCTCGTAACGGAACAGTAACCGGTTAGGCACCAGATCATGTCACCGGCGGCATCAAATCCGGGATGAATGTGCATGTAACCCGATTTTTTTCTTTGACCTGCCATCTTCCGGCCGTTATACCTGTGGATAAATTCCTGAATTTTTGAAATCTTTTTTCTGCCGGTTGTAATGAGGTTGGGACATGTCCGAATTCGGCACCGAATTACGCAGAGAGCGGGAAAGCCGCGGCATCGGCCTGGACACGATCGCCGAAGCCACGAAGATCAGCAGCCGCCATCTGCAGGCCCTGGAGACGAATCACTTCGATCAGCTTCCTGGTGGGGTCTTCAACAAGGGAATCGTCCGTAGCTACGCCCGCGTCGTCGGCCTGGATGAAGAGGCGTGGGTGGAACGCTTCATGTCGGCCTATCGCGGCTCCGGCCAGCTGAAGGACGATGATGCGAACTGGATCCAGTTCGCCGAAAATGTCAGCCGCGGCCGCACTCCCGAGGAAGCGGACCGTCCGGCGCTGCGTCTGCGCTGGGCCGGCGTTGCCCTGTTGTTGGCCGTGCTCGCGGTCCTCGGCTGGTTCGTATGGCACTACGTGAGCAACAAGCTCTCGGCCGACGCGGCCCCGGTGCAGTCGACGTCCTCCACCATGACCGTCGCAGCCCTAGCGTTCAGCGCCCCGGTTTCTCGCTAGACTCCGGCTAAATGCCCTTCGGTGTAAGGACCAAACTGCAGGTTCTTCCACTTCGCCCGGGCTTGCTTCGGTCGGCTCGCTTCGGTCGGCTAGTCTCGGTCGGAATGACAGATTCTTTTCATGAGCCCTGAACGCGACTAGCGGGAGCGAGGGCGATCGCCTGGATGGCCAGTCCGCAGCGCGATGGCGATTCTCGCCGGTGGCCTACTCCAATTCCCCGTTCGCTTCCGGGCTTTGTACCGGATCCCGCGCCTCTAGTACCATTAAAAGAGATGTAGTTTATCGGGGATGTTTCCGACTGTCTCCGGCCCCTCTCCAGGCCGCCAGGCTCTCCATGAAGCCGTTACCCGGCCGGCCAATGTGCCGTACATCCCAAATCAACTGGAGGAACTCCGTTTTGTCCGCACGCCAGAGATTTCTTTTCACCTCAGAATCGGTGACCGAAGGCCACCCCGACAAGATCGCTGACCAGGTTTCCGACGCGATCCTCGACGCCTGCCTCGAGCAGGACCCCTACTCCCGCGTTGCCTGTGAAACCCTCACGGCGACCGGCCTCGTTGTCATCGCCGGTGAAATCACCACTCAGGCGTACGTTGACTTCCAGACCCTGGTGCGCAATGTGGTCTCGGAGATCGGCTACAACAATGCGACCTACGGCTTCGACTCCAACACCTGCGCAGTGATTTCGACCATCAACAAGCAGTCCGGCGACATCGCGCTGGGCGTGGACACCGGCGGCGCCGGCGACCAGGGCATGATGTTCGGCTACGCAACCAACGAGACGCCCGAACTGATGCCGACCCCGATCGCGCTGGCCCACAAGCTGAGCCGTCGCCTGACCGAGGTTCGCAAGAATGGCCAGCTGGCCTACCTGCGTCCCGACGGCAAGAGCCAGGTCACCGTGGAATACGACTCGAACAATAAGCCGGTCCGCGTGGACGCCGTGGTGATCTCGACGCAGCATGCCGAGGAAGTCACGACCGAACAGCTCCGCGCCGACATCCTGAAGGATGTCATCCAGGCGGTTCTGCCGGCCGAGCTGCTGGACGAGAACACCAAGTACCACATCAACCCGACGGGCCGCTTCGTTATCGGCGGACCGATGGGCGACACCGGTCTGACCGGCCGCAAGATCATCGTCGACACCTACGGCGGCATGGGCCGTCACGGCGGCGGCGCCTTCTCCGGCAAGGACTCGACCAAGGTCGACCGTTCGGCCGCCTACATGGCCCGCTACATCGCCAAGAACATCGTGGCCGCCGAACTGGCTGACCGCGCCGAAGTCCAGCTTGCCTACGCCATCGGCGTGGCCGAGCCGGTCTCCGTGCTGGTCGAGACCTTCGGCACTGGCAAGATTCCCTCCGAGCAGCTTGAAGACCTGGTTCGCGCCAACTTCCAGCTGACCCCGAAGGGCATCATCGAGAGCCTGAACCTCCGCCGCCCGATCTTCCGCAAGACCGCCGCCTACGGCCACTTCGGCCGCACGGAGAGCGAGTTCCAGTGGGAAGCGACCGACAAGGCCGCCGCGCTCAAGGAGCAGGCAGCCGCAGCGACCGTCTAACCCTCGGCGATCGGCGTCAGATAAACAGGCAGGCCTCACGGCCTGCCTGTTTATTGTTTTGGGAGAAATCTCTGATCGCGCGTGTGCCTTCTACAAACGCTAGCTGTTCGCGAATGAAGGCGTGCCTAGCTCTTACCCGCCGCCCGCACCGGTACCTCGATTGCCCCGACCCGATTTGAGTTGAGGTCATGCACCACGAGCCTCACCGATCCGCCAGTGGCAGGCATGGTGAGAGCTGCATGAAGCACCATGCCATTCTCCATCGCGCGCTCGAAGTCCTTCGGTCCCAGCGTCTCGTCGAAGTTGCCGCCGGTGTAGTTCACTCGTCGGCCTTCGGCGTCATAGCCAACCAGCATCCACTCCAACCGGTCGTGACGCCGGTCTTTCTCCATCGATTCGAAGAGCAGGGTCGCGGCATTGATCTTCATATCGACAGCCACCTCCCGCGTCGGTCCCTTCAGCTCTTTCACCATGGCGCCCGATGGCCCCTGCGGCACATGCCCGGCCAATTCGGGATCTCCCTCGGACAGCACTCTCGCCCAAAACAGCACCTGCGTCGAAGGCGGCGCTCCGTGCAGCAGGGCCTCCTGCATGGGATCGAATGTAGCTGTCGCGGGACCCGCCGTCGAACCTGCGGCGTCGACATAGAAGCCGTGCCGGTATTCGAGCTGGTAGTGGCCGCCATCCACCGCAACCTTCAGGCTATGGAAGCTGCCTTTCGGCTCCTGCTGCGGCACGTAGCCAATGCTGTAGTAGCTGCTCCCGTTCTCGACGGCTTTGGCGACCGCCTCCGCCAGGGCATTTGTATTGAGGAAGGCTTCGCCACCGGTCTGTTCCGCCACGCGCTCCATAGTGGCGTGAGCATCTGCCGTGCGTGTCAGAAAGTCGGAGTCGTCCTGGGTGGGGTTCGTCCTGTCCGGGCCTCCCATGCCGCTCCGGCTCAAGTGGATATTCGGCTTGTTCTTCGCATTGGAAAGAGCCAGCACCTCGACGCCTGCCGCGTACACCGGGTATACCGCGACATGCACCGCGGAGAGCATGTCGGCAGTCGACTGCACTCTCTCCGAGTAGTTCCGCATCGACATGAATTTCGCCAGCGAGGTGCCTTCTGTTGGAAGCAGCGACATGGGGAACGAGTCCGAAAACCAGATCAGGTTCTTCCGCCCCGGCAGCGAGCTCAGGTAGCGGGCGATCTGCTGCATGCCGTCGAGCGTTAACTGCTGCCGCTCATCCGCATTGAAGGATTCGGTCTCCGCCTCCGATTCCGATACATGCGTAAGGAACTGCTGCATGCTGGCCGTGATGGTCTGGGTCGACCCTCCACCGGATTGGCCGCCGATCATATTCACCACGCCTTGGTTGAGGGTGGCGTCCTTGTCGAGATCAAGGGCGACGGTAGGATGCACGCCGGCCGCCGGACTTTGAATCGCGGCCTCGAGCGTCGATGTATCCCAGGTAAATCCCTGCAACAGCTGCAGCCGCGTTCCCAGCGCAAAGATCGCCATCTGTGTGCCAGCCGGCGTCGTTTTCAGATATTTGAGCGCCTGCTGCCGCATGAACATCTGGTCGGCGGGTGCGGTGTTCAGCGTATCCAGCAGGAGCACATTGACCGCCGGCGCATCGGGATACAGCGGCTCATTGCTATAGACATGCGGCGGCAGCGGCGTTGTCTTCACCAAAACGGCAGAGGACTGCGCTTTCGCATTGCGCTCGTCGAAGTATGTGATCGGGACTTCATGCCCGTCTTCGAAAAGGCGGAAATGGCTGCGATCGAGCCCGTGAACGGCATTGTCGTGCTCCGTGACAACGACGTCTACCAGCACCAGGCTGGCGCTGGCGTGGATAGTGGTCACCGGCTGGGCATTCTCGGCGGTTGGCGCCTGCTGCGCGTGAAGTAAACTTCTGAGTACCAGCAAGAGGGCGACGGAGACAGCGGCACAGCGAAGTCGGCGCATCGACAGACCTACCCGGACAAGATCAGCTGATGGACTGCACTCCTGAAGACGCGTTGTTTACGGAAACGGTCTCATGCCGGGAAAAAGAAACTTCTCCGGCTCATCCGCTAAGCTCTACCGTATGGATCACCTCTGGACCCCGTGGCGCTACGCCTACGTCACCGATGACCGCAAATCCGGCCGCAAAGGCGTGCCGCCCGAGCTCGAAGCGTGGCCCGGCGACCTGGGGTGCGTCTTCTGCAACCTGCTGGCGGCCGCTGACGGCTGCATCGCGCAGGGCATGCCTGCCGAGGAGGCGGACCGCGCTTCGCTGATCGTCCATCGCGCGGAGTTCAACTACGTGTGCCTGAACCGCTATCCGTACAGCTCGGGGCATCTGATGGTGGTGCCGCGGCAGCATGGATCTTCGCTGGCTGCACTGCCGCCCGAGACCGCCCGCGAACTGATCGATCTCTCCCAGCAGTCCGAGCGCGCGCTGACCGAGGTCTATCGTCCGCACGGCATCAACATGGGATTGAACTTAGGACAGGCCGCGGGCGCCGGCGTCGCCGAGCATCTCCACCTGCACGCCCTGCCCCGCTGGGTTGGCGACACCAACTTCATGACCGCCGTCGCGGAAACCCGCGTCCTGCCAGAGATGCTGGAGATCACCTGGGCGCGGCTCAAAGAGGCGTTTCGGAAGGTAAGTTAGGGGCAATGCCCGGCCCACCTGCATGAAGCCCCGGGCATCCCAGTTGTGGGAGGTCTCCTATGACTCAGAAATCCCACGACACGGCATCCGGAAATACGACGCATTCACCCGCCAGCGTGCAGCCGGTAGAGACAGAAAACGGCCACAGCGCGAAGAAGGACGACCAGCACAAGTCGCTTGAGCACAACGTGCACACCGGGCAGAATCAGCGACATCCCGCGGAGGTTCCCGGGCAGCACTCGACCGGATCCTTCACCGGCGACGGCGGCCCGGGCAAGCGCTAGGACAGGGGCTCAGCGAAGAGCGTAAGACGGATTTGCCCCCCGTCCAAGCGGAGCTTGAACGGGTTACCCATATCCTCGCTCGAGAAGAGAACCGCAGGTTCCTCCGCTTCGCGAGACGATGAGACCGTCTCGCTTCGGTCGGAATGACAGGCTTTTTTTAACGACTGCTACGAGCAGCATTCAGAGTAAGCCGGCGAAGCTAGTTTTCAGGCAACGCGTCTTCGCCGGAGGCGGCCAGCTGCAGGTCTGCTTCGTCTAAGGGTGCCTCGAAGGCCAGCTCCGCGATCTTCGGCGGCAGCGCTTGTTCGAGCGACTTCGTAGGCTTTACGCCGAGCGCTTTGAGCATCTCCGCCTGGCGGATGGCATTGCCCTTGCCCTGTGCGAGCTTACCGTACGCATCCTCGTAGCTCTTGCGGGCGCGGTCGAGGTGGGTGCCGACTGCGGTCAGATCGTTGGCGAAGGCTGCGAGCTTGTCGTAGAGCTCGGCGCCGCGCTTCACGATCTCCTGCACGTTGCGGGTCTGCTGCTCCTGCCGCCAGAGCTGCGCCACCGTCCGCAGGACGAAGAGCAGCGTGCTCGGGCTGACCAGCAGAACATTCTTTTCCCACGCTTCCTGCCACAACTTGCCGTCGCGGCCGATGGCGGCGAGGAAGGCCGGCTCGACGGGGACGAACATGATGACGAAATCGAGCGAGTTGAGACCGTAGAGCTGCTGGTAATTGCGGCCCGAAAGTTCCTTGATATGCCCCTTCACCGCGACGAGATGCTTCGCCAGCGAGAGGTCGCGCGAGGCCTCGTCTGTTGCGCTGCAGGCGTCGTTGTAGTCGTTCAGCGAAACCTTCGAATCGAGCACCAGGTGGCGGCCCTGCGGCAGGTCGAGGATGACGTCGAGCCGCGCCTTGGTACGGTCCTCGCGCGTGAAGCTCTCCTGCACTCGGTACTCGTGGCCCTTGCGCAGGCCGGAGGCTTCGAGAATGCTCTCGAGCACGTACTCGCCCCAATCGCCCTGCGTCTTGGAGCCGCGCAGCGCGGTGACGAGACTCTGCGCATCGCTGGAAAGGCGCTCGTTGAGCGACTTCAACTGCTCGATCTGCGATTTCAGTTCAGTTCGCCCGGTGAGGCCGTCCTTTTCGAGGCTCTCGACCTTGGTCTGGAATTCGCCGAACTTGTCCTTTAACGGACGCAGCAGGTTGCCGATGTTCTCGACGTTCTGCTCGGCAAACTTCTTCGATTTTGCGTCGAGGATATCGTTGGCCAGCTTCTCGAAGCGGTTCGAAAGCTCTTCGCGGGCCAAGTTCAGGTCTGCGAGGCGCTGCTGCGCGGCTTTGGCCTCGGTCTCTTTCTCGGCGACGATCTGGGCCAGCCGCGCCTTGAGACCGGTGTTTTCCTGCTGTAGCTCGCTCCGCATCCGCTCGAAGCTTTCTTCGTCGCGCTCGAGTTCCTTTTCGAGGCTCTGGACCCTTGTCCGCAGGCTTTCGCCCTCCGCGGTCAGGCGGCTGATTTCCGCCCTCTGCTGGGCGTCACGCTCGGCGGCCTGGCGGACGACCTCCCGGCCCTGGCGATCGAGTTCCTGCGTCTGCCGTGCCAGTTCGGCCTTTTCCCGCTGCGCCTGCTCAAGCGCCGCTTTCTGCTGCGCCGACTCGTTCAGCGCCTGCTCGGCGCGCATCCGTTCGGCTGCCGCCTGCGCCTTCCCCTGGCCCGCGGCCACCACCCACGCCAATACCGCACCCACGGCCGCTCCGGCCGCCAGCGCTACCAATACCCACACGTTCATCCCTGAACTATACTGCTTCGCGCAGGGCGATCCGCCTTCGGCACCCGCTCCCGCTGGTCGCGATCTCAGGCCTTACAGAAAAACATTTGCCATTCCGACCGGAGCTGGGGAGCTGAAACCCAGGAAAATCGCGAGCTGGGAATCCGGCTGCAGCTACTGCGCCTTGAGGCCATCGATGAAAGCGATTACGGACGGAGCCGACCAGTCTGCCGCGCCAGTGTGGTTTGCCACCAGGGTGCCGTCTTTTGCATAGAGGAAAGTGGCCGGATATTGGTTCAGGCGCATGGATGCGGGGATGTCGTCGTCTTCCATCACGTAGAACGGCAGCGTCAGGTGATTGCGCTGCGCGTAACGTCGCACGGCAGCCGGCGAATCCAGTCGCGAGATCACCAGAAACTGCACCTGCGGGTCGTTCCGGTAGTGCTCGTAGAGCTTCTGCACCGTAGGCATCTCAGCCACGCACTGGATGCACCAGGTTCCCCATAAATCCACGAAAACGACCTTGCCGCGGGTAGAAGATAGTTGCCGGGGCACTCCATCCAGCGTGCGATATGCCAGGTCGCTGGCGGGTTCCGGCTCCAGCCTCAGTTGGGGCGGCTCCATCTTCGCGGCGATCTTCGCCTCTACCAAGTGAAAGCCTGCCCACGCGGCGGCGAGGACGGCGATTGCCAGTACAGCCAGCACCAGCAGGGCACGCGTCAGCAGCTTTCCCATGAAGACTCTCCGCCGGTTCATACGCCTTCGCCCGCAATTTGGTTCCGGGGATTCGCTCCCTCTCACGTCTCTCACAACAAGGAAGGTGGGGCGCCCGGCGTTGCCTCCGGACATTCCCATCTCCATCCCCCGCTTTACACTCTGTTTTCCCCTCAGTAGACTTGGAATTTCGGAGCAAGGATTCGTGTGCCCTTCATCCGGCCACTCCCCATCTCCGGAACAGTTTGTGGAATCAGCACCAAACAGGAGAGTCACGCATGGCAGCAGTGGAAGAGAAGGTCAAACAGATCATCGTCGAGCAGCTTCAGGTGGATGAGGCCGAAGTCACCCCCAGCGCTTCGTTCCAGGAAGACCTCGGAGCCGATTCGCTCGACGTCGTCGAGCTGGTGATGCAGTTCGAAGAAGCCTTTGACATCGAGATCCCGGACGAAGACGCCGAGAAGATCAAGACCGTCAAGG
Source organism: Silvibacterium sp. (assembly GCF_047605705.1). NCBI lineage: Bacteria > Pseudomonadati > Acidobacteriota > Terriglobia > Terriglobales > Acidobacteriaceae > Silvibacterium > Silvibacterium sp. The sequence goes on from NZ_JASGFD010000033.1 coordinate 18,867, forward strand.
ACGCCATCGAGTACATCGAGAAGAACGCGAAAGGCGGCAAGTAACCCGTGAAGCGTCGCGTCGTCGTCACCGGGCTGGGGCTGGTCTGCGCAGTTGGCAACACCGCTCCGGAAGCCTGGGAAAATCTGCTCGCCGGCAAGAGCGGCATGGCACCGATCACCGGTTTTGATGCAACCGGCTATCCGGTTACCTTTGCCGCCGAGGTTAAGAACTTCGATCCGCTGAAGTTCGTGGATAAGAAGGAATCGCGCAAGATGGCGCGCTTCATCCACCTCGCGCTCGCCGCTGTCCACGAGGCTCTGGAGACCTCGGGGATCAAGATCGACGCGTCGAACGCTGAACGGATCGGCACCTACATCGGCTCCGGCATCGGCGGTTTCGAGGTTATCGAGCGCGAGCACTCGAATCTCATCGCCGGCGGACCGCGCAAGATTTCTCCGTTCTTCATTCCTGCGGCCATCGTGAACATGGCGGCCGGTCAGGTCAGCATCAAGTACGGCGCCAAGGGTCCGATTTCGGCCACGGCGACGGCCTGCACCACCTCGGCCAACGCCATCGGCGACGCGGCCCGCATCATTGAGCACGGCGATGCGGACGTAATGATCGCCGGCGGTTCGGAAGCCGCGGTTACGCCTATGTCCGTCGGCGGATTCGCCGCCATGCGCGCTCTTTCGACGCGCAACGACGAACCGACCCGCGCCAGCCGCCCCTTCGACAAGGATCGCGACGGCTTCGTGGTGGGTGAAGGCGCAGGCATCCTGGTTCTGGAAGAGCTGGAGCACGCCAAGGCACGCGGCGCGAATATCCTGGCCGAGGTCATCGGCTACGGCATGAGCGCGGATGCCTTCCACATGACCGGCATCGCCCCCGAAGGCGAAGGCGCCCAGCGCAGCATGCGCGCGGCCCTGCGCGACGCGGGCATCCAGCCGGAAGAGGTGGGCTACGTGAATGCGCACGCGACCTCGACCCCGCTCGGCGACGGCAACGAATCGAAGGCCATCGAGACGGTCTTCGGGGAGCACGCCTTCAGCGCGAAGTTCAAGGTCAGCGCGACCAAGTCGATGACTGGCCACCTTCTGGGCGGCGCAGGCGGCCTCGAGGCAGGCATCACCGTCCTCGCGCTGCGCGACCAGAAGCTGCCCCCGACCATCAACCTCGAGAATGTCGACCCGGAATGCCGCCTCGACTACGTGCCGAACGTAGCCCAGGACCACAGCTTCGACGTCGCCCTGTCGAATTCGTTCGGCTTCGGCGGCATCAACGGCTCGCTGGTCTTCCGCCGCTGGAAGGGCTAAGAACAGGGTTTAGGGAATAGGGGCGGGGTGTAGTCAAAGCCTTGCCTCGAATGATCAAGAGCGCATCCTTCGGGATGCGCTTTTTTCTTTGCTCGATTCCACGCGCGATTCACGGCAATTCCACGGCTGCTTTACAACTGCAGTTCTTCTCCCTCCGTATCTCCCCGGCATGGTCAGGCCCTTCGTAGTCAGGCCCCAGTCAGCCGGACCTCGCGAAATCAGGGAGAAATCGCCATGAGGAAATCCGCAATCGCCGCATGTGTACTGATGGCTGGCTCGTTCGTTTCCAGCCTGCACGCACAACCTACCGAAGTGCACTTCACCGCGCCATTCCACTTCACCGTCTCCGGCAGGACACTGCCTGCTGGCGCCTACCGCTGCTACACACAACCGGACGGCATCCTCATCCTCCAGAAAATGGACCGGACGACCGGCGCGCTGAGCCCCATCACCTTGAGTGACACCCCGGGCCCGCATCATGGCATCGTCTTTCATAAGTACGGCGACCGCTATTTTCTACGGGAGATCGACTCCGCGGTGGGCCAGGTCAACGGCGAGCTGCCGATCTCGAAACCGGAGAGGCAGATACAGCGGCTGGAAGCCTCGACGCCAGTGGAAGAGGTTACGGTCGCGCTGGGAAATTAAGCCCGCCTGTCTGCTATCCGGTATGCAACGCAACCACGGCGGAGCCTTTTGGGCTCCGCCGTTGTTGCATGGCCTCCACTGTGCTCGCTTCGGCCGGAACGACAACGTGACAGGGAACAACCGGGGCACAAAATGTGTCGATGCGTTCTCGATTCCACCCGGATTAGACAAAAACTCGACGCCGGCTTAACGACTCTCCTCTGTTACAAGGCCTACTCTCCTTCTCGTAGTCAGGGAGAGATCATCATGAAGAAATTCGCAATTGCAGCGGCCCTCACAGTGGCCGGCATTCTCAGCTCAAGCCTTCACGCGCAGGCTGCCGAAGCGCGCTTCACCGTTCCCTTCAACTTTGTCGTCTCCGGCAAGACACTGCCTGCGGGCACCTATCGCTTCACTTCTCAGCGGGCGCACCTGCTGGAGATTCAGAACATGAATCTGAAAGACAGCGCACTCACCTACATTTCCCTGCCCGGCTCCTCGAATGCGCCGCGAGGCGTGATCGTCTTTCACCGGTACGGGGATCGTTACTTCCTGCGCGAGGTCGATTCCTCCGTGGCGCTGGTCAGAGGAGAACTGCCGGTATCGAAAGCCGAGAAGCAGGCTCAGCGCCTGGAAGCGTCCGTTGCATCCGAGAACGTGACGGTGGCGCTCGGCAACTGATCTACGGCTTCTCTGCCCTGGCGATTCTCTTCCGGAAGACCTTCCCGTAATACAGGAACGGCGGAGACTCTCTCGAGTCTCCGCCGTTCTTGCTGTTTGCGATGGAACGTGACTGACTTCGTTACGGACCTTGCTACTGGCCTTTCGGAGCGAACGACGGAGGAGCATCGTTCGCGCCCGAGCCCCAGTTCTTTGCCGGCGCATCGGTCAGCTCGAACTCGAGCCGTCCGCCCTTCTGCGCAAAGGCTTCCGGAAGCCATGTCTTGTCGCTCGCCTTGCCATCCACTTTCACACTGCGCACATAGTAGTGCGTAGCATCTGCAGCAGGCGCTTCGATCGTCACGTCGCCCTGCGCGCGATGAACCACAACCCTGGTAAAGATCGGGCTTCCCAGCACCAGCTCCGCGCGGCCGGGGATCTCGGGATAGAGGCCCAGCGACGCGAAGACATCCCAGCTCGACATCTCGCCGAGATCGTCATTGCCGGGAATGCCGTTAGGCGCGTTCTTCCAGATGGAATCGAGTACCTGACGCACCAGCTGCTGCGTCTTCCACGGCTGCCCGGCGAAGTCATAGAGCCAGGGCGTCTCGATGCTGGGCTCGTTGTTCAGCTCGGCATGCAGATCGCCCGCGTTCGTCACAGCAGGCTTGCCCTTGTCGTCATAGAAGAAGTGATTCAACCGCTCGACGGCCTTGTCGTGGCCGCCCATCTCATCGAAGAGCCCCGCCACGTTGAACGGCACCATCCAGACATACTGCGCGGCTGAGCCTTCGACGAAGCCCGCGCCTGTTGCCGGGGTGAAGTGCTGCGGCTTGTGGTCGCTGTCATTGTCTTCGTCGACAAGATCCATCGGGAAGGTACCGTCGGCTTTGCGATTCATGAAGTAGCCGCCATCCGGCGCGGCCTTCGGGTTCCAGATGTTCTTCCAATACTGCGCGCGTTCGAGGAAACGGCGTTCGACGGCCTTTTCCCCGAGATGCCCGGCCAGAGCCGAGATGCTGAAGTCCGCCGAGACGTCTTCGAGCGTGTCCGCAGCCGGTCCCCATGCGGGCGCGCCCACCGGAATGTAGTGCAGCTTGAGGTATTGATCGAGACCGGGCCGCTGCCCCGCGCATTCGACCGGGCAGCCCGCATCCTTGAGGTCTTCCGGGGTCGGAACCTCGGCCGCCTTCACCAGCGAGGCCAGAGCTGCCTTCGCATCGAAGCTGCGTCCGCCGAAGGCCCAGACCGCCGCCACCGCGCCGTCGGCCGGATCGCCGTTCATCACATGCGTCGCGCCACCGAGGTGCGTCCAGCGATCCCAGCGGCCGTTCACATCCTGCTGCGACTGATTGAAGAGGCTCTGCGCGATGTCGCTGCCGCGCTGCGGATCGAGCCAGGTAAGTAACTGTAACTGTGACCGATACACATCCCAGCCGGAGAAGTTCGCATATTGCGCCTGCTGCGGCTCGAGCACACGATGCATCTTGCCGTCCATGCCCGTGTACTCGCCGTTCGCATCGCTGTAGGTCGTCGGCGTCATCGAGGCGTGATAGAGAGCGGTGGTGAAGACGGTCTTCTGCTCCTCGGTGCCACCTTCGATCTCGATTTTGTTCAGCTGCGCATTCCACGCAGCCCGCGCGTGTGCCGCCACATCTTCATACGTAGTACCGGCCTTGCTCTCGGCTTCGAGATTCGCCTCCGCGTTGGCCAGGCTCACATACGAGATGCCGATGCGCACGCGTACCGTCTTGCCTTGTCCAAAGCCAAGCCACACGCCCGAGCCATGTCCGGACTCGGGAAAGCCTTTCGGACCGAAGCCCGTGCCGCCCTCGGCCGTCGCTGCGCCTGGAGTCACCTTCTCGTCCTTCCACGCGCCGGTCTCGGTGACGGGCTGATCGAACTTCGCGACGAAGTGGAGCGTGTAATACGGGCGGCGATCCTCTTCGTTGATATAGCCGCAGAAATTGCCGCTCGTGACCTCGCCGGTCACGGTACCGGTTGCAGCGTCCACCTTCGTTTCGGCTGCGGTCGAGCCCACCTCCGAATCCGAGGTGCGCACCAGCACGCGCGAGGCCGCATCCGCCGGGAATGCGAAGGTCGCCACGCCCATGCGCAGCGCGGCGGCGAGGCTCACCTCGACGCCATTCGCCAGTTTCACCTTGTAGGAGCCGGGCTCGGCCTTCTCGTCGGCATGCGTAAAGCCTGCCGCGTAGGCGTGGCGGAAGTCGCTCGACGGAGACTTGTCGACGGCCACGGTGATCGGCATCAAGGGCACATCGCCCGAACCGCCGGCGCATCCCCAGCCCTCGACGTTGGTCAGGCTGAAGCCACGCAGCTCCGTCGATCGATACTCATAGCCGCCGGGCGCGGCGATCGGCCGCTTGGGATTTACCGGCGTCGCCTCGGGGCTGAACTGGACCATCCCGAAAGGAACGGTGGCGCCGGGGAAGACATTGCCGCCATTCGTGGTGCCGACGAGCGGATTGACATAGGAGGCGCGATCCCGCGTCTGGCTCTGAGACTGGCTTTGGGCGAAGCCGGCGGAAGACAGCAGCGCAACCGTCAGGCAGGCGGCAAGTGACTTGCTGCCGGCGCTACGGGAGCGGGAGGTGGAAACGATACCACGGAAAGGCAGACACTTCGGCGCGAAAGGCATGCGTCCATCGTAATCGCTTCTGCACCTGCCAGCACAAGCGCTACCATCAGGAAATTCCGACCGGCAAAAAAAGAGGACCGGTGATCCGGTCCTCGCACAGCTTTTCGATTTTCTGATGCAGGTTGAGGGCCTCCGGACAGTGGAGGCCCGAGGTTAGAACTCCAGTCGCAGCGCGCCCTGCAGTACGCGGGCAGATTCGTCCGCGCCGTTGGGCACTACCGTACCGGGGATGACACCGAACTCGTTGGGCGAAGCCACCAGGCTCATGTTGTTCTGGAAGCTCGGCGTTTCGAAGTTCGGATGGTTGAAGACGTTGAAGGCATCGGCGCGGAACTTCAGGTTCAGCTCCCGCCAGATGGGGAAGGTTTTGCCCAGGCCCATGTCCATATTGAAGTAGCCAGGACCGTTCAGGTTATTGCGTTCGCCCATCTGGAAGCCGACGGGCGCCGTGTACTGGTTAAAGGCCTGCTGATAGCTGCGGAAGTCGTAGACCTGCCCGCTCTGCTTGGTGACATGGCTCTGCAGCGGTCCCTTGCTGCCGGTAAGGAGAGCGGGATCCTCGTTCGAGTAGCTCATGAGGAAGGCGACCGAGTTACCCATGAACGGAGTGCCGGTATGCCAGGAAGGCAGACCGCTGAGCTCCCATCCACCGACCGCTTCATCCGCCCAGCGCGGCATGGTCGCGAAGTAATCGCGTCCGCGCCCGATGGGGATCTGGTAGAGGAAGTTGCCGTTGAAGTTGCCGGCTAGGTTGAAGTCCGAGTTGCCGCGGCAGAGACGCGGGCGGGTGACGTCGCAGATGAAGCCGTATCCCTCATACGCATAGGAGTTCGCCACCAGCGACACGTTGTCGATCGAGTGCGACCAGGTGTAGTTCAGGTCGAACTGCAGACCGTGCGAGTTGTTCTTGTGCAGGGTGATCAGCATGCCGTTGTACGCGGAGAAACCCATATCCGTGAAGAAGGTGTTTTCCGAGAACTGGGCGGCCATACCTACGTTGGAAGGCAGGATGCCATGCAGCGCCATGCACTGCACCGTGTCGGCGCCGTCACCACGCGCAGGATAGGGCGAGCAGGTGCTGGCGATGTAGCCGGTGTTGGACTCACCCGTGCCGTTGGCCGTGAGCACATGCTCAAACCAGGGCTGCGCCGGTGCGGTGGAAGGATCGGCATTCGGGTTCTGGCGAATCCAGGTCGTAAGAGCCGCCATCGCCTGGCTGAGCTTCTGTCCCGACTGCGTGTCCGGGAAGTCGAGCAGCTGTTCGCCGTCAGCCTGTGCCAACAGGCGGCGTCCCAGACGGCCCACATAGCCCAGCTTGAAGATGAAACCGCCTCTGAACTCCTGCTGCATGCCGAGGTTGAACATCAGGTTGTAGGGGGTCGGCAGATTCTTGTCGACCGAGATGTTGAACGCGCCGCCTTCGGCGAGTCCGCAGGGGCCGGAGTCGACGATGCCGGCGCAGTTCGGATCGCCCGGCGCGACGAACGGCGAATACGGCTTGGTGATTGCAGGCGCGGTGGGCAGCGTGGGGGGCGAAGTCAGCGAGGTGAAGCGCTGGTTCTCAAGCAGCGAGTTATACGCCGCCGAGTGCGCCGCGGTCGCGGCCACGCCGAAGTTCTGTCCACCGGAACCGGCGAAGAGATAGGAGTAGCCGGTCGACTGCTCCTGCAGGAAGGCGTTGACGATTGTCTGGTCATAGACGACGCTGGCGCCGCCGTTGATAACCAGTTTCTTGGCCTTGTCCGGTGTCCAGGCAAAGGCAATACGCGGAGCGAAGTTCAGGTTGCTGGGCTGGAAGTAAGCCGGCCCGTTGTTGGCCTTGCCGCCGAGGCCATAGGTGATGAGAGGCACCTGGTTCGCAGCTGTACCAACGGAAGCATCGCCACTGACGCCTGCATTGCTCTGCGCGATGCGGGCATTCATGAAGCCCCAGAAGCTCTGGCTCTGCACTGACTCCAGTCCGTGTACTTCATACGGCACGGTGAAGTTCTGGTAGCGCAGCCCGTAGGTGATGGTGAGAGACGGTGTCGCCTTCCAGCTGTCCTCGAAGTAGAACTCCGTCTCGTAATACTTGTACTTCGTATTGAAGCCGGTGCCCTGGGAGAGGACGTTGCCCGCCGAGTTGTAATTCCACGAAGCGCCGGAAGAGCCGAAGCGTCCGAGAGCCGTGACGAAGGCCGAGTCATACACCGTAAGGCTGGTCTGGTTGCGGTCAAGATCGGTTGGACGGAACTGCCAGGTATCGGAATCCGTCAGGCCGGTGACGCCGCCACCGAGACCTACGCCGGCGCTGTTGTAGTCGCTGACGTTGCTGAACTGCGGGGTCGGATACTTGAAGCTGCCACCGAAGGAGAAGCTGTGGCTGCCCTTGGTCCACTGGAAGTCGTCACGCACCACCGGAATCGGGAAATAGCGAGCCGAGCTTCCCGGCCCGGCATACGGAGCGGTAAGGAAGTCGCCGCCCGTCGGGTCGCCATCGAAGGAGTATGCGGTAGTGCCCTGGGGGTTGTAGTCGTCCGGATACGCGAGATTCGCGATCGTGGATCCCCAGATCACGCTGTTCGTCTTATTGGCGCCGATCGACCAGTCCCAGCCCACGACCCAGGCATGGCTGGTGTCGACGACAGGAAAGGTCACCGGGTCGGTCGGGAACTGCACCGCGCTGTTGATGCCGTTGATCTTCGTGTACGTGACACGGCCAAAGAAATGATGGCTCTGGAACGGGTTCAGGTCGACCCTGCCCACGTAGTTGTTCTCGTGATAAGGCTCGGGCGAGTTGAAACGATAGCCTGCGGTGTTGAGCAGATCGCCTGCGTCGCCGGTAAAGTCATTCGGCGCCGGATAGCGGCCGTTGAACAGCTTCATCATGTTCTGGTCAAAGCCGATCAGCTGTGGATCGTAGGATGCCGTCTGCGCGGCGTTGATGCTGCTCGTGGTGCCGGCCGTGATGTTGGTGTAGTAGGTGATGTTCTGGTTCTGGAAGCTGGTTGTCGGAACCGTACGCGTGGTCTGCCCGGCAACGACGTCGCGGCGTCCGTTGTAATCGAAGAAGAAGAAAGCCTTGTCTTTCCAGAACGGACCGCCGAGATTGCCACCGAACTGGTTACGAATCAGTGGAGAGCGCGATACGCCGTCAAAGTTGTTGAACCACTCGTTGGCTTCGAGATCGGTATCGCGGTGATACTCGTTGATGTTGCCGTGGAAGTGGTTGCTGCCCGACTTGGTGACCATTTCAAACTGGCCGCCGCCGCCGGCGCCGGCGCTGGCCAGCATGCCGGCCGTCGTCCCGCGGAACTCCTGCACGGAGTCGACAGGGGCGTTGGCGACGATCTTCGCGAAGGTGCCGCCAGCCATGTCGTTTACATCGAGTCCGTCCAGCGTGATGCGGGTCTGGTCCGTACGCGCGCCGGTAGCCGATCCGCTCTGCGTCATGCCGGGCTGCTGCGTCAGCAGCGCCGCCGGAGTATCGCGATACGAAACCGGCAGCTCGTTCACGTACTGCACTTCGAAGTTATTGCCGACCGTGGCGTCGGTCGTATTGAGCGTAACGTCCTGGCTGCTGGCCGAGACCGAGACCGTCGAACTGACCGAGCCTACGGACAGCTTCACATCCTGCGTACGCGTGGCCGCGACGTTCATGTAAATGTCGGTCAGGATCGTGGTTTCGAAACCCTGGCTGGTGATGGTCTCCTTGTAGCCTGGACCCGGCGGCACATTGGCCAGGGAGTATGTACCCTTCGGCCCGGTGACCGTCTTATAAGACTTTCCTGTAGCTGGATCCAGCAGCTCGACGGAAGCGCCGCGTACGGCCGCACCGCTGGGATCGGTGACTGTTCCCACGATCGACGCAGAATCCTGCGCCAGAACACTACGACCCCCCAACAAAGCCAGGGCAGTCAGGACAAGCAGATACTTCTGTACTCGATACACACGCGTCTCCTCAACGACACGCCGACGCAGAGAAACGCGCCGACGCAAAGCGCAACATGGAGGTGCTCAACAGCGGGAATTTCTTTTTTGCAGGTCTACTTCTGAAGGTCGTGCAAAGGGTAGAGAGGGCCGGAAGGACTGATATAGCCCCTATAAAAGAAATTTATTTCTGCACACATATACACGCTCACCGATCAGGCCGTGGGTGCCTTTGGTCAGCGATTTTTTCTTCACGCGGGCAGCGCTTGTTTCCGATAATCTCGCAGGCCTGAAAATTTGTGAAGCTTTTTTTTGCGCCTGCTGATCACTCTTCTCCACGCTTCGCGTCGGCGGCCGCTGCGGAATCGCGGGCGACATCCTTCGTAGGTGCGGGCCGACTGGCAACGGCCTGTTCTGCTTGCTCTCTCCGCGTATGAGCTGTGCGTCGCGCAGTGCGGCTTCCACTGCTTCACGCATTCCTGCTCCTCGCGCCACGATCAATGTCGTGCCCTCGCGCTCACTGAGGAGAGCCACTGAAGCCCGCAGCAGCCATTGCTGCAGACGTGCCATGAAGACGCCAGCATCGGCGGCTCAAGCCACGTGAGGTAAGAATCATGCGCGCGGAATGCGGGCTCTGTGATGTGCGACAGCCACACCGTCCGCTGCTGCTCCAGGTAGCTCTCTATAGAGCACGGCACAATGCAGGCGGCCAGCACATCATATCCGGCTAACTGCTCCAGCGCCGCCAGCGAGTCGGGTATATCGCAGAGCAGATGAAGCGCTGTCTCATACCGAAGCGTCGGCATCTCATTCCACGGCGTGGCATCGAGATCCTTCTGGTTCAGCATGCGGGGCGGCTCGTCCCTTGGGCGCAGGAGCAGACCGATATCCGGAATCCATTCGCCTGCATACATCGAAAGCTCTTGCGCTATCTCCGGTTGGCCAAGCGCATCTCTACGCAAGAACACGGTGCGCTGTTCTGTCCCCTGCAGATTCCTTTCGATCGCAGGCACAAGGCAAAGGCCATGGCAGATCGCGCCGGAGAATCCGCTGCGAAGCGATAGCTCAATGTAAAGGCTTCGATGCCTTCCTGAGAGAGAAGCCGTTCCCCGGAGACAAGACTCGCAGTGGAAGTAAGGCTCGCAATCAGACTTATTCTGCAGGCTCCAGCTTTACAGGCCATTCGATCTGCTCAGAGCGAGAACCGGTATAACGTCCATCTTGAGCACAACCATGGTGAAGAACCTGAGCGGCGCGACAGCCAACTTTGGTAATGGTTTTCTACTATCGAGAAGCGTCAAGGTACCACGCGAAAATAGCCACTTATATAACACTCTCTCGCTGAGAGATTCCCAAATACCTACACAACAAGTTCAGATAAGAGCTTCTCTCCAATCTAAGTTCGCACGAATTGCCAGCGCTGCTTCACAGCGAACCTCCAAGCTATATCCATCTAAATTGGTGGCTTATCTTATCCAGCGAATCCATGGTTAAGCTTCCCCGGAAGCCATGAAGCGCGATGAAGATTACTCCTGCCGGCCTACACCATAGAAAGATATGCGACAATCAAGCGCTCACACATGCCCATATAAGAACTTACATACAAAACACCTCTAATCTATCCTTGACGCAAAACATATCCTGACGTATGAATAGTGAGCACCAGATAGAGATATAACTCGCGTCATTCTATAGCAGCCCTTACTCATTCCATTTTTGGCAGTATCGAGCTAACACTCATTCACACCCTGCCAAGAGCCTTGTGTCTCTCATCCCAGCTGCTTCATGGCCACCAACAAAGTCTCGGCTTTTCTCTGTGAGAAGGGCTCGGCAGTTTCTGCTGCCCGCTGATCCGTAGCGCCTACGGTCTCCTCACGAGAAGAGCTTCGCAACTCCTTTGTCTCGATCACAATGACCAGATCCGAGACAAAGCCTTTCCGCGCCTGCGGACAAACCAGGCACGGACCATGGCAGCGACACCTGTAAATCACGCGCTGCTCTTCTCACGATGGAGGATTTGAAAATGCGGAACACACTCGTTCAGGCAGCTTCCTCGAGCTCGATATTGCTGGCTCGCGCGACCGCTCACTTTCTACGCTCGACCGCAGGGCTGTTTGCGATCGCGGTGCTGTCCATGACGCTCATCGCTCTCCTGCCCTATCCGGCTACAGCACAGAACATCCCCTCGAACGCTCTCGGCGGATGTCCGGTCGCGACGACGACCTTCAACAGCTGGTTCAAATCCGGATCTCCCTCGGCAAACGGCATCGTCAATCCGGCTAACAGCCTGAATTTCACGGGCAATAGCAACTGCCCTTTCTATCAGTGGTCGGAACAGATGTTCCTCTGGCTGCTCTCTCCTGCTCCAGCGACGTATGGCGGCGGCGGCCATGTCTTCGACTCCCCGACTTTCTATGACGTTTCACCGCTAAACGCCAATGACCAGAGAACACTGACCAGACACATCCCAGGCATCTTCCCCATAGTTGGCGTGCGCGTCCCCACACCCGGTCCTCACGGCCTGCCTGTCATACTCGACAAGCAACACCGCCTCTTCGAAATTGCGCCTGCAAAACGCGCAGCAGACGGCAAGACCGTCTTACTCAACAGTGCCGGACAGGAAGTGGAAGTCGAGAGTGCCACCATCGTCCGCAACACGGTTGTCTTCAAGGATGCAGCCGGTAAGACGATCCTTGGCGCAAAGCCAGCTCTTTCTCCTGAGCTGCTCACGCCTCCGGCGGCGCGCCAAGCCAAGCCGCGTATCTCCGCAAAGACTGCCGTCCCACAGGCGAGGAGACCCCAGATCGCGCAGCGCCTCGTGATCAACGGCAAGCCAATCTTCATCGATCCATTCGGCAACATCATCAACCCTGTCGACCCGGAAGAAGGCCAGGCGACTGGCGATGCGCTGCTCTCCCAGGCAGGATCGCTCGTCTACTACACCATTGTCGTCAATGACGTCTTCGCCTATTTCCTCACCGGAAACAAAACTGGCGGCTTTCCGGCGCAATCGACATTTCCGACCACGGCTGCCCAGTTGAGCGCGATCTCCACCTTCGCCTCGCAGAAGGGCGTAACCTTCCCCGATTCCATCGCCCTCAGTGTCGAAATCAAGATGTCCTGGGTAGATGCCTCTACCGTCCCGAACGCTGGCGATTACGTCACCGTCAAAGCGACCGTGCCACAATACCAGATCACCGATAAGGGCGCGACGTGGGTTCCGAACGGAACGAAGAACATCACCCTGGCTCTCGTTGGCGTTCACTTCGTCGGCACCGTCGCAGGCCATCCGGAGATGATCTGGGCCACCTTCGAGCACTTCGGCAATACTCCCAACGCCGCTTATACCTATGCCTCTCTTTCAGGAATCAAGACGGTGCCCCAGGACAGTCTTGGAACCTGGCTGTTTTGTGCCACCGGCTGCCCGGGCAGCAGTACCTTCAACAGCTCACATGCCAAGCTGGACGGCGCCAATATCGTCGGCCATCCATCCGGGTCGTCCGTCACACCCAGTAACACCCTCAGGGTCAATCCCTGGGGAATGCCCTCAGGCACCGCGGCAACCATCGTCGCATCGAATACGCAGCTTGTTTCTATCAATCACAGCGTACTGTCCCAGTTGCTCTCGGGAGATATACGACAGAACTACTTCCTGATCGGCGCGACCTGGACCGCCAATGGCGCGCCGCCTTCCACGGGCACGCAGGTTGGCACCAATCAATTGGCCAACTCCACGATGGAAACTTACATCCAGGGCTCAAACTGCTTCGCGTGCCATACGAATGAAGGCGCAGGCCCGGACGGCATGCTGGGAGGCACCGCATCGGTCGCCGGCCTCAGCCACATCTACTATCCACTCCAGCCTCTTCCGTGAAGCAGGCATTTGAGCTCGGGATCGCTGGAACAAACAAAAAGCTGCCGCACTCTTTCGAGTGCGGCAGCTTTCTACTTACTTTGTATCGCCGGTTCGCAAGCGTATTGCGTTTTAACTGCAGCCGCTTGTCGATCCGCAGCTCATGCAGCGATAGCAGCTACCGTTGCGAACCATGATCGCTCCGCAGGTGTGGCAGCTTGGCGCATCGCCCATGTCGTACATCTCGCGCATGGCGTCGGCCGCGTGATACACACCGCGATCCTCGACCTTCTCCGGGCTCACGGCGGTCGACGCCGTCATCTCGGAGAGGATGCCGCCCTGCGGCGCCGAGGTCGCGCCCATGCCGCGCGTCGGCAGGTGCTGCTCAGGCGCGATGGGTGCGGCTGCGGCTGCAGCGGGCGTGAGTCCAGCGAAGAGGCTCAACTGCTGCCCGGAAAGGAAGCGCAGTTGCAGCCAGCGGAAGATGTAATCCATGATCGACTTCGCGTAGCCGATCTGCTCGTTGCCGGTCCAGCCCGAAGGCTCGAAGCGGCTGTGCGCGAACTTCTCACACAGGACCTTAAGCGGAACACCGTGCTGCAGAGCCAGTGAAATCGCGGTTGCGAAGCTGTCCATCAGGCCCGAGACCGTCGAACCCTCCTTCGCCATCTTGATGAAGATCTCGCCCGGCTGTCCGTTCGGATAGAGGCCCACGGTGATGTAGCCCTCATGACCGGCGAGTCCGAACTTGTGCGTGAGTGAAGCGCGCTCTTCCGGCAGGCGATGACGAACCGAACGCGGCGGCGCGCTCGAGTCCTGCTGGTCCTGCGCTTCGAGCACTCGGGCCTCGGCAACACGCGGAGCCGTTGCCGCACCCGATGCAAGAGCGCTCACCGTCGCAGCAAAGGCGCTGGTCGCATCCACCACGGACTTCGCCGTGATCTCGATGCGCTCGGCCACCTTGCCTTCGAGCGTCTTCAGGTCCGCAACCTCGGCCGGTTTGCCGAAGGCGAGCGAAGTCAGCACGCGCTCCGCAGCGGCATTGAGCTCGACGCTTGCGCTGTCCTTCTTGATCTCCTTGGCCTTGTTGCCGTCGGAGACATTGAGCGGCTGCGCGCCCTTCGAGCCGTCGCGATAGATGGCCACAGCCTTCAGGCCCTGGCGCCAGCTCTCGGTGTAGGCCTCGGCGATGTCATCGATCGTGCAGTCGTGCGGCAGGTTCACCGTCTTCGAGATTGCGCCAGAAAGGAAAGGCTGCGTCGCAGACATCATTTTGATGTGGCCCATGTAATGGATCGAGCGCGTGCCCTTGGCCGGCTTGAACGAGCAATCGAACACAGCCAGATGCTCGGGCTTGATGCCGGGCGCGCCTTCAATGGTGCCGGTCGAGTCGATGTAGCTGACAATCGAATCCACCTGGTCATTGTTGTAACCAAGCTTGAAGAGCGCGGCCGGGACCGTGTTGTTCACGATCTTGATCATGCCGCCGCCAACCAGCTTCTTATACTTCACAAGTGCAAGATCGGGCTCGATGCCGGTGGTGTCGCAATCCATCATGAAGCCGATGGTTCCCGTGGGCGCAAGCACCGTTACCTGCGAGTTGCGGTAGCCGTGCTTCTCGCCATGTGCGAGCGCCTTGTCCCAGCAATCCTTCGAGGCGGCGATGAGCGAGTCGAGCTGCGGCACCGTGAACGGCTCTGCACTGGTCTTCGACTTGCCGATGTTGTTCACCTCCGCGCGATGCATGCGGATGACATCGAGGAACGGTTCGCGGTTTACGTAGAAGCCGGGGCAGGCTCCACCCTGCTCAACCGAAGCGGTAAGCGGCGTGGCCGAAGCCAGCGACGGGCACTTCTCGGCGATGCGCGACGACTGCAGATAAGCCTCACCGCACATGATCGCGGTCAGCGTTGCCGCGAAGTCGCGGCCCGCATCCGAGTCATACGGCAGACCGAAGGCCATCAGCAGCGCGCCCAGGTTCGCATAGCCCAGGCCCAGCGGACGATAGTCGTGCGAGTTGCGCGCGATCAGCTCCGTCGGATAGCCCGAGTTGTCGACGAGGATATCCATCGCCGTGATCAGGATGTCGATCGCGTTGCGATAGGCCTCGATATCAAATGTGCCTGCCGGAGTTACAAACTTCAGCAGGTTGAAGCTCGCCAGGTTGCACGCCGAGTTGTCGAGGAACATGTACTCGGAGCACGGATTCGACGCGTTGATACGCGCCGTGTTCTTGGAGGTGTGCCACTTGTTGATCGTCATGTCGTACTGCATGCCGGGATCGCCGCACTGCCAGGTGGCCTCGGCAATCTTGTGCATCAGGTCGCGCGCCTTGTAAGTCTTTACCACCGCGCCATCCTTCACCGTCTTCGTCGTGAACTCGCCATCCTTCTCCACGGCGCGCATAAACTCGTCGTTCACACGGACGGAGTTGTTCGCGTTCTGGAAGAAGATCGAGCTGTAGGCCTCGGAATCCGGACCCGACGAGCCGTCATAGCCCTCGCGCATCAGCGCCCAGGCCTTGGCCTCTTCCTTCATCTTGCACTCGACGAAATCGACAATATCCGGGTGCTCGACGTTGAGGATCACCATCTTCGCCGCGCGGCGCGTCTTGCCGCCGGACTTGATCACGCCCGCAAAGGCATCGAAGCCGCGCATGAAGCTCAGCGGGCCGGAGGCCGTGCCGCCACCCGAGAGCAGCTCCATCGAACCGCGAAGGGTGGAAAGATTGGTGCCCGTGCCCGAGCCCCACTTGAAGAGCATGCCTTCGGTCTTGGCCAGCGTCAGGATCGAGTCGAGCGAGTCATCCACCGAGTTGATGAAGCACGCCGAGCACTGCGGCTTGCGATAGCCGGTCACCGAGAACTCCACCCCGCAGGTGTGCTCGTTCCAGTGCCAGTTCTGGGCGTCGGAATGCGGCTCCAGGCGGTCACAGCCCACGTTGAACCACACCGGCGAGTTGAAGGCGACCTTCTGCTGCACCAGCAGGTGCGCCAGCTCGTCATGGAAGATCGCCGCGTCTTCGGCGGTTGCAAAGTAGCCGCCGTTCAGGCCCCAGTCGCGGACCGTCTCGGCCACGCGCGCCACCAGCTGGCGGACGCCCGTTTCACGCTCCGGCGTGTTCAGCTGCCCGTGCAGGTATTTCGAAGCCACGATGTTGGTTGCCGTCATCGACCAATCGACCGGCACCTCGACGTCCTTCTGCTCGAAGATCGTCTTGCCGGAAGCATCGGTGATCGCCGCGGTGCGCTTTTCCCACTGCACCTCGTCGTAAGGCGAAAGATTCGCCTTCGAGAAAAAACGCTCAAAGCGCAGCGCATTGCCCGCGGTCGCGCGGCCAGTCTCGCTGGCCGTCTTGGAGGCGGTGGCAACCGTCTTCTTCGTAGCCTCAGCCATAAAGTCGTACTCCTTTTCCGAAAGGGGAGGTTCAATGTCCTGAGCCGCTTGCGAGCGGCTGAAAACAGGTAACGATGCGATCAACAATTGAGATCGCCAGCCGTACAGGAAATGCCGGAAATGTGGGTCGGGAATCACAATTTGCCGGGCTTCGGCCTCTTGGGCCGTGCTCGACATCAGCGTTCGAAGGTCCCGGGGCCGCGGCCGATGGGTAGCGCCGCAGTTCGGAAAGTACCTCTGTTAATAGTGCATGTCAATAAGCAACCACAATATCTAGTATACGCCTTGTGCCAAAGCCGTTACGGTCTTTTAAAATCCCATGTTTGGCCTGTGGAGATCGCTGATCGCCGCTCCCTGCGCAAGCTTCGCCGGTTGCTTTCCGGGGGTGTTTTCAGCAGCTTCCGGCGGAGCCTCTGGCGTTACTAATCAGTAAACAAAATCAGCACCTTGGTAAGCCCGGACGTGGACAGAGCGAGCCTACGCTCCTGCCTCGGCCGCCACAAGGCGCAGAACCGGTGCAGGCTCTGTGAAAACCTGTGCAAAATGTGGACAACCGGGCAATCATTGCGGGCAACCTCGATTGGTCGAAGTGCGTCTCAAGCGACGCGATTGCGGCCAGCGCCTTTTGCCACATACAGCGCCGCATCCGCCTGCGGAAGCAAGAGGCATTCTTCCGACCGGGCAAGGTTGGTTCCAGCCGCGACGCCGATGCTTACCGTCACCCGGTGCCCGCCGCAGAGCTCGGCTTCCACCGCCGCACGCAGACCCTCGGCCACATGCGCGGCGTCCTCCTGCCCTGTCCCCGGCAGCAGAACAGCGAACTCCTCGCCGCCCAGCCGGGCTACGACATCGCTGCCCCGCACCTGCTCCTGCAGCACCTGTGCCACCTTCTTAAGTACGCGGTCGCCGTCCGCGTGGCCGTAGGTGTCGTTGATGCGCTTGAAGTGATCGAGGTCGATGGCCAGCAGCCCGAGCGGCTTCTGCCGCCGCGCCGAAAGCCGCCACTCCCGCCGCAGGTACAGGTCGAAGGCCCGCCGGTTGTAGAGCCCGGTCAGCGCGTCGGTCGCCGCCAGCTGCTTCAGCTTGTGGTTGGCCTCGCGCAGCCGCTGCCGGCTCAGCTCCAGCCGCCGCTGAATCTCCTCGCGCTCGACGGCCGCCTTCTCCAGCGCTACCACCTGCCGGCGAATCTGAAAATGTGCCACTACCTGCCGGGCGAGCACCCGCAGGGCCGCCTGCTCGGTGTCAGTCAGATGCCGGGGCTGGCTGTCGAGCACACAAAGCGCACCGAGGGAGAAGCCATCTTCGGTGGTCAGCGGCACACCCGCATAAAAACGCAGATGGAGAGCTCCGGTCACCAGCGGATTTTCGCGGAAGCGAGCGTCGAGCGTGGCGTCCGGGACGACCATGATCTCAGGCTCGAGAATGGTGTGTCCGCAGAAGGAGATATCCCGCGAGGTCTCCGGCACGGGCAGCCCTACCTGCGATTTGAACCACTGCCGGCGCTCATCGACCAGCGATATGGTGGCCATGGGGACATGCAGGATAGCTGCCGCCAGCTGCACCAGGTCGTCGTATGCAGCTTCGGGTTCCGTGTCGAGAATATCGAGGTCATGCAGCGCCTGAAGGCGCTCCGCCTCGTCCACGGGAACCGGGGGAGCCATGTACGGAAGCTCCGCAACCGGGAAAGACACCGGAAACGAACGGACCGGGATGGAATTCCGCGTCACGGCCATGCCTGGCGATAGTGTAGCCCCTTAAACGTGTATCGGCCGATCCTCCCTTCGCGCTATTAATAAGCGGTCCTGGGCCACACCTGCGCACCTCGGCTTTCCCCGGGTTTAAGGCGAGGTAGACTGCACCATTTACAAGCCGGAGCTGCTCTACCTCTTCCCCTTTACAACTTGCAGATTTAACTACTGCGCACCCAACAGCTTATTCATGACTTTCGACACATCGAATTTTGCGCCGAATAAAAAACGGACATCGTCGCCGGGTTTGCGTTGCGTATCGAGATGACCGGCCCCAAGTGTGTTCTGCCCGATATTAGCGTTCATTCCTATGATGAACGGGGTCGAAGGAATCTTCAGATAGCCTTCCAGATCAAGCCTCCAGATACGTTTCAGAGTTTGATTTGGTAAGCCCTGCACACTGCAATCTGTCGCTGTGAGGGCAGCAGGAATTGCTGTTCCTATACCGTTCGGCTGGCAGATATAGCTTTGGAGATTGGAATAGGGGCCTATAGCCACGTCGAGATAGCTGAGTGTTTCCGGAGACTCATTTTCGGTCTTCGCCAACCCGAAATGCCCCACACGCCCACCGAAAACGTAATAGTTGTAGACACGATCATTGCCTAGCGTCGAAACGGTGGTTGTCGTCGTTGCGGCACTCCCATCCGAGGTTCCATCAGTGGTAGCCGTGCCCGTGGTACTCGTCGAGCTGGAACTCGAACCCAGCAGGGTATTGAATCCCACCCTGGCGATTGGCGCCAGAAAAAGCGCATTTGGGCGTTGCTGATAGTTCCAATGTGTCAGTACCCATGGAAAGTACAGACCTACACCAACGGTCGCTGTCTTTTGCGAGGTCAATACCGTGGAAGCGATATCCTCCGGAGAGGTGCTGGACGAGGCGGATGAAGTCGCCGTCGAACTATTAGTGCTTGTGCTTGACTTCACTTGCGACGTGACCGGGATTGAGGTCAGACGAGTCTCAAAGTAGGAAGCAATGCCGGGAAGCCCGAAATGGCTACCTTTCCCTCTATCGCTCCCGCTACCTTTAGTCGTTGTCCCCTTTTTCTGATCCTGCTGTGTTGGGTCACCAGTTTCTGCTCCAGAGCGTCCAGCGCATTGCCCGCCTCCGTCCGTCCCACCTGACGGGGGATCGTCCGTTAACATAGCGCAGCCAGGCAACAGCCAGAATTTCTCGATATTCGCAGCAAGGAAGGTGCTCGCCTGCGAGCTAGAAAAATTATCTTCTGAATTGGATATCAAGGTCCCTGCCACGAATGTTGCGCGAACCCTTCCCCAGTCAAGGACATTTGTCACCGTAACGGTATCGCTCGTATTAGACTGTGCCTGTTGTCCAGTACTGGCATTTATCGCCGATCGCACACAGAGCTTGGTACCTGCCTGCAGAGGATGTGTCAGCAGGATATTGGTCACTCCGGAATTCGAAGCGGTCACAGTCGTGCCACCTGTCTTCAATGCAAGCCCTGAAAGCGTCCCGGTATAGCCAGAGTCGCATGGATCCTGAGTCGAGCTCGATCCACCGCTACCGGATGCGCCATCCTTCGGGCCTCCAGCAGGTCCAGCTTTCGAATTTTGCTTAATTTGTTCTTTTTTTTCGCCATTCGCACTAGCGCCCTTGCTGGTGCCCGATGTTCCTGCAAGGAGTACGGTCAGTTCCGTTTCTTTTTGAGCTTGCACCGAGATAGTGCTGGTGCCATCGTTCAGGGTGTTCACGATAGCCGGCTTTGATGGCTTCGTACTATCATCCTTGCTCGGCGAATCTTCCGTGATGGCCGGAACCGTGGCCGCTGTCTGAGCAACCTCCGCTTCCTGCGCGGTCGCCGCCCCCGCATTCACCGCGGGAGCCACATACACCGCAGGATGCAGCGTTAGCCCTGCATCATCCGATTTCTCCGCTGGTCCGGCAGCCGTCGTCTGAGTGCTGCCCGTCGAGTCGCTCCCGGCTAACTGCGCGATAGGTTGCGAAACACTGCCTGCATTTGAACCTGTAGGCGTGACTGTATTTGCAGCAGCAACCGTGCCCGCGTCCTTCGTCGAGACCGTGGTGCTGCGGCTCGAGCCCAGGCTCACCGTTACCGGCTGATCGGACACACGCATCTCCAGCGGGAAATGCAACGAGGCGCCGGAGGCGTCGGTCAGCGTGAGTGCCAGGTGATAATCGCGCGCTGCGATGGGCGCCTTACCCTTCAGCTGCAGCCGTTCGCAGTCGAGCACGATGCCCTTCGGCAGTCCATCGCCGCTGATCGTGCACGTGAAGGGATAGCCGACCCCGGCCGGCACGCTGAGCTGCGCGTTATAGGCGGCACCAGGCAGCGCCTGTGGAAGAGAGATTTCCTGCGCCACATCGGCCCCTGCAGGCGGGCAGAGAACGAGCCAGAGAAGAGCCGCACTTGCGCAGCTCGCCATAGTCTTCATACGTTCCTCGGACAAACGGATATGGCACTACCGAAAGCCGATGCGACGCAGGCGCCGCGAAGCACGTCAGGACCAGGCATCAGACTCTGACTCTTTGAGGGGAAAGAGGGAGCCGCAGCCGGAATTTTCTTTTTGGGAAGCTGAGTCAATCTAGCCGTAAGCGATTCCGGCCACAAGTAGCAGCTTTGCTATCGACCGTCCGGTGATTATCGGCCTCGATAGCCCTGAACCGTTCATTTACTAACTCTCTCTTCAACAGCCAGCCACCACCCCGATTCGCCTTCTCCAGTCCTGTTACCCTGCCGACAAAGCCGCCCTTCTTCCGTTTCTTCTGGAACGCATGGGCGATACTCTGAATCCAACCGAATGTCGGGAGATTTCCCGCGGAGAAACTCATGTCGCAAAACGCCGAACTGGAAAAGCTGAAGCACGCCCCCGCCATTCCGGGTGTGATCGAAGAAATCCTGCAACGCTGGAGTCCGCGCGCCTTCGCCGACAAGCCTGTCGCCCCGGAACTGCTCAAAGAGGCCTTCGAAGCCGCACGCTGGGCCGCGTCCTCGTTCAACGAACAGCCCTGGCGCTTCCTCGTCGGCCACAAGGGCGACGACACCTACAAGAAGATCTTCGAATCGCTCGTCGAGTTCAACCAGTCGTGGGCCAAGAGCGCGCCCGTACTCATTCTGTCCGTCGCCAAAAAGACCTTCACCCAGAACGGCAGCCCCAACTACTACGCCCTGCATGACGTGGGCGCGGCGACGGCCTATCTCGGCCTTGAAGCGACAAAGCTCGGCTTCCACACCCACTCGATGGCCGGGTTCGACAAGGAAAAGGCGCAGACCCTGTTCGGCATTCCCGACGATTTCGAAGCCGGTGCGGTCACCGCGCTCGGCTACGTCGGCGATCCCAACACCCTGCCCGACCAGCTGAAGCAGCAGGAACTCGCCCCACGCCAGCGCAAACCGCTCTCGGAGATCGTTCTCTCCGCATGGGACAAGCCGCACTCGTTCTAAGTCAGGGCTCAGATAAAAGCATTGTCATTCCGACCGGAGCTAGACGTTTTCGTCTCGCGAAGTGGAGGAACCTGCGGTTCTCTCGATCCAGCGAGGATTGCAGGTTTCTCCACTTCCATACGGTCGGAATGACAGAACACGAGATCAGGCAAGATTCCTCATCCTCGACCAAGGCAAGCACATGCCGAAAGCGAATCGCCCCGTGCGAAGCAGACCTTCCAGTGACGGATTCGATTCCCTTGCGCACCTTGTCATCGGATCTTCATCCCGCCGCGGCTCGATTCGCGCATAGTCTGATTTTTTGAGCATGCGTCGCGTCCTCTTCTTTCTCAACCCGCTGCTGATGCAGCGCCGCAACCGCCGCGCCCTGGTCGAAGGACTGGCCCGGCAGCTGCGGGGCGAAGGCTGCGAGGTCGAGTTGCAGGACACGCTCTCCGCGCACTCAGCCGGCGAGCAGGCCAAGGATGCCGTGGCTGCGGGCTTTGACACGCTGTTCGTCTGCGGCGGAGACGGCACGCTCTTCCAGGTCATCCAGGGAGTCGCCGGGTCCGAGGCCACCGTCGGCATCATCCCGTTCGGTACCGGCAATGTGCTCGCGCAGAACCTTCGCCTGCCGCGCGATCCCGTGGCCGCCTTCTCGCTTCTGCGCCGCGCGGAAGCGGTCCCCGTGCCGCTTGGCCGCATCTCCTGCAAGAGTCCCGGCCATGCGCAGGATCGCACCTGGTACTTCACCATCGCCGCGGGCATGGGCGTGCATGCTGCGCTTATGAACCTCGCTCCTACCGGCAGCGGCAAGCGCGTCGGCGGCCGCGCGGCCTACTTCGCAGGCGGCTTTCGTCTGCTGCTCCAGCACCCGGTCGATCCTTTCGATCTGGAGCTCACATTGATCGACGGCAGCCGGCGCACGCTCCAGGCCAGCGAGCTGATCGCCGTCCGCGTACCCGCGATCAACGTATGGCGTCCGGGCGGCAATCTTGAAGCCCCGGAGCTGCAGGTAGCCATTGTGCCCGCAACCACGCGCCTCGGTCTTGCGCATGCCAGCTTTCACGCGCTCCTCACCGGCAGGAGCGCGAACGGCACGAACGGCTCGTCGCGGCTGCCTTATCCCGAGTACGTCACTGCCACGCAGATCGCCTGCCGCCCGGTGCAGGACCATACGTATCAGTCGCCGTTACTTGTTGAGGCGGATGGCGAAGTTATCGGCCTGAAGCGGGCCAGCATCACCATTGCCCAACGCCGGCTCCGGCTGCTCTGGCCTCGCTAATTTTCTAAGGCACGACAGCGTCGAAGACCCCGGTCTCCACCGTGTCGCCATGCTTCATCTGCACAAAGACCCGGTAGTCTCCCGACTTCGGAAATCCGTAGGGGAAGCTCACGCTATTCGGTACCGCATTCAACGATGGGCCGTCCATCGCCATCCCCGGCATGGCGGACATCGGCATATCCGGCATGGACGTAGATGCGGGCGCCGCGGGCTGCAGAGACTGATTCTGCTTCTGCGCCATCATCATCGCCGCCATGGGCGCGGATCCCGCCGGATGGATATGTGCAAAGACCGTGCCGTCCGTCTTCACGAAGGCCGCGTGCCCCTGCATCCCCATGTAGAGAGCCATATCCTTCGGGGGCTGTCCATTCGGATCGAGCAGCGTAAAGGTGAACTCCTCGGGCTCGTTTGCCTTCAGCGGCGAAGGCTTTTTCCAGGCCATGGTATAGCCATCCGGCAATTTGTAACTGTTTTTGATCTCTGTTGCTCCGCCGGTGATGGTCAGGGGCTCCGCCGTTGCTTCGGCGTCGTCTCCTGCCAGCGGACGCCCGGGCACATATTTCGGAATCTTCACTGCCGAGACCATCGTCTCCGGGAAGCCGCTGGCGTGAACCACGTCCGCGTAGAGCCGGTAATCGCCTGCCGGCAGACTCGGCAACGCCAGCCGGAAATCCCCCGGCGCAGCCTGCTCCGGATGAAGATGGAAGACCACATCCATGCCCGGCCAGCGCAACAGGTACAGATGCATCAGGTGGTCGTGATCGGGAACGAAGTCGTCGAGCTTGCGTTGCCTGACCCATCCGGGATCGATGATCCGAAGATCGAGCACATCGCCCGGCTCGATGGCTGCCTGCATCTGCAGCGGCTTGTAGACGATGCGCGCATAGTCGAGCGCCTCGGACTTCCACCAGCGGTTGCCGAGCACCACCGCCGCCACCAGCAGCGCAAATGTAACCGCCATGGCGACATATCCCTTGCGCGCCGCCGGCAGCGCTTCACCCGGCTTGAGCTGCGACTCCCGCGCCGCCGCGCCCACGATGCCGACCATCCCCACCACCAGCAGCACGCCGAGGCAGGCCAGAAAGATGCCCATCCCCGTCTGCATGGTTGTGGTTCTGAGCGCCGTGGCGGCTACCGGGATGGACAGCACCCCGCTGCCCTGGCTCCCGCGCACCAGGAAGCGCACCTGCCACGAGCCCGACTGCATGATCCAGAGATGGCCGGTAAAGTACTGGGCGTCGGACGAGGGCCGCTTCATCGCATCCGGCACCGGAGGATGCAGCGAGGCCTCGCCAACCATCGGAATCGGAGTGATGTCGATGCCGTCGATGCCGCCCGTCTGCGAGCGCACCTCGATATCCGCCACGCCGGGAATCACCTGTGGCGGCCGGATCACGATGAAGAGCTTGTACGGCCCGGCGTCGCCCTGCTCATACACATCCGGGCTGCCGACATGCGCATGGAGGGGCAGCGCCGCGGCCAGCACCATCAGCAGCGGCACAATTCGTAACAAACGTTGATACATTTTCCGCGCGCGTGCGTTCGTCACCGCTGAATCCTCCGCATCCACCGCCCCAGCGCCAGGCCGAGCCACACCGAAATCGCCGCATAGACCATCGCTCGGCCCAATCCGCCCCACAGCGCGGCCCCGTGCTGCACATCGATCAGGATGTGGCGCACTTCGGGCGACCGCGAAGGCGTGGCGTAGTCGAAGTACCCGGTGCCGAAGAAGCGGTTCACGGCCGCAGGCGTCATCAGGAACGAGGCAAAGGGCCACTCCACCGCTACGAGCGACAGCACGAAGAGCGGACCGCCGACCAGCGCCAGCAGCCATGGCTTCCACTTCTCTGCTCTGGTCAGCAAGAGATCCGTCAGCACCGCCGGCACAAGGATCAGCACCGGGAACTGCGGCGGGACGAAGTGCGTCACATGCTGGTACACCGGGCCCAGCTTCGGCTCGGCCGGAAACAACGGCAGGATCAGGATCAGCCCGATCAGGAACACGGTGTAGATCGCCGCCATCCACGTCGCTGCCCAGCGATTCCGTGAGCACACATGCACCGCCGCAAAGTAGAGCGGCGTTCCCATCGCCACCGCGATGTACGAGTCGGTGTTGTGCAGCAGGAGGCTCCACGTGTATTCCATGCGGAAGAACATCGAGAGCACCAGCATCAGGCCTGCCGTATACAGCATCAGCCACTGCAGGTTGCGGAACTCCCGGCTCGCGGCCAGGCTCTCGCTTCCGCTGCCCTCGGGCACAAGCGCACGATTCATTTCCGCGACCACCAGGAAGAGCGCCCCGATGCACACCGCCCAGATGCCCACCATCAGCAGCGTGTGCGGCGGCGAGATGATCTTTACATCCAGCCCATAAGCGTTATGCCACCAGTTGTCGAAGGGCGCGGAAGTCAGCATCGCGATACCGCCCCACGCGGCCAGGAACGCGCCCAGCGGCCCGCGGAAGCCCAGCACACGCACCGATGAGGCGACCATGGCCTGGGGCCGCACAAACGTCGTCACCAGGATCAGGTATCCGCACGCGATCCCGGCCAGCACGCCACACGCGTAGATCGCCATGTGCGCCGGGGTCCAGAAGGTGTCCCGCCCGATCGACCGGTGCCAGGACACATCCCAGTGCGCGCCGATGGTCACCGATGTGACCGCCAGCGCCGCGCACCAGAGATACCACGGTATGCCGGCAGCCTTTGCGGCGGCCTGCGTATCAACCTGGGCAAAAGAAACAGAAGCAGGAATAGAGGAAGTACGACTCGACGAAGCCGCCTGAGCCATAGCCATGGAGCTCTCCTTGCTGGAAAGAGACGAGAAAAGCATACCTCCGCGTTGCGCTGCGGCATACGATTCCTTTGCATTCCCTGCGCTTCGACGGGAAATGCGGGCCGGAAACGGTCTTCCAGCGCTGCCTCGGTCTATGTCCCGGTTTATGCCCCGATGCCGGTCCCGCGCTCGACCCCGTACTCCGCTCCGCACTCCACCAGGGAAATCCTGTTCCGGCCTCCACGCTTGGCCAGGTAGAGACGGCTGTCTGCCGCCGAGATAAGCTCGGCGCAGTCATAGCCGGGAAACGGCTGTACCGCCGCGACTCCGATGCTGGCGGTCAGCCTGCCCGCAAAGGGGGAAGCATCATTGCGCAGGACGAGATTGCCGATGGCGGCATGCAGCCGGTCGGCGACGACCGCGGCCCCGGCGAGGTCGTTGCCCGGCAGAACCACGACAAACTCCTCGCCTCCGTAACGGGCGACAAAATCGCTGGGCCGCAGCAGCGCGCTCTTCACCGCCGCCGCGACTTCGACGAGGCAGCGGTCGCCGTACGGGTGTCCGTGCAGATCGTTGATCCCTTTGAAGTGGTCGATATCGATCATCATCAGCGCGATCCACTCGCGTTGCCGGATGGCGCGCGCCATCTGCATCTGGAAGACGTCCATCAGGTAGCGGCGGTTCGCAATGCCCGTCAGCGGATCGAGCGAGGAGAGCAGTTCGAGGGAGCGGTTCATCTCTCGCAGCTGCTCCTCGCGATAAAGCAGCTCTTCCCGCCCCACCAGGAAGTCCACCTGCACCACGGCTGAATGCGCTCCGGAAAGGAACATGGAGAGGGCCGTTGTCGCGATGGCGAGCACCAGGTGCCGCGAAGCGATGGAAAGCGCGAGGAGAAAGACGCAGACCGTGAAGCAGGCCGGCGCGAGGCTTTGCAATAGCAGGCGAAAACGCTGCGAAGATGCAGGCTGCCGGTTCTCCCGGTACGTCTCCACAGGCAGATACAGCGCGCCTACGCCCAGCGCCAGAAATGGGGCGCACCACAGGATGTCTGTCAGCGCGCCGATCTGCATGCCCAGCTTTTCGGCCAGCGTGTCGGTCACAATCTCCATCGGCGCGCTCAGCAGCAGATAGGTCATGAGCAGCCGCATGCAGCGCCGGTCCTCGCCGGCGGCCGAGGCAATCCAGCGCGCGCCCACAATGCAGATCAGGGTCGCGAGCTCCGCGCCATAGATCCAGGAGAGCACCGTGGCATCCGGATGCTGCGGCATGCGGAAGAGCCGCGCCTGCACCAGCATCACGATGATCAGCACCTGAACGAAGTTCAGCAGCTGCGTGCGCCGGATCGTCCGTGTCGCCGGAGTCGAGGCCACGGCCAGCAACAGCGGCAGCGCATAGATAAAGAAGAAAAAGTCAGACAGCTTGGGCGTAGGATCGTTCGCCTCTGACAGCACCGTGAGGTCGCAGAATTCGCCCACGCTCCAGAGCAGGCACGCCGCCGCAACCCAGTACCACGCGGTCCGTTCCGCCGGGGCAATCCGCAGGCAGCGCCATCCCACGCAGGCGATCGCAACCAGCGGGGAGAGCGCGATCATAACGCTGGAAGGAATCGCCGCCTGCCGGGCACAGAGAAGTATTCCCAGGTGCACCAGCACCAGTAGGACGACGAGGCACACCAGGAGGGCCCGCGAGCGAAGAAATGGGGGAACAGCAGCGCTCATGCGATTCGACGGCAGCCGGGGCTGCGCAAATTTATTGATATGCCAACATTCTCCCCAAAGTGATCCCCGAAGGCCAGAAAATTTTCGGCGAAAGAGGAACATGCCGAGATGCGGCGAATCCTTTTTCCTTTCCCGCATCCAATCAGGCATGAGCAAAGCACTCCATCGCGTGAAGCTGGGTCACTCCGACCTGGAAGTTCCCACCATCTGCCTGGGCGGCAACGTCTTTGGGTGGACTGTCCCGGAAGCCGAAGCCTTCCGCCAGCTCGACGCCGCGGTAGAGGCTGGCCTGAATTTCATCGACACCGCAGACATGTACTCGACCTGGGTACCGGGCCATAAGGGCGGCGAATCCGAGACGATCATCGGCAACTGGTTTGCAAAAAGCGACAAGCGCAAGGATGTCATCCTCGCCACCAAGGTCGGCCTCGACATGGGCGAGGGCAAGTCCGGCCTGAAGGCTGCCTACATCGAGCAGGCCGTCGAAGACTCGCTGCGCCGCCTCCAGACCGACTCCATCGATCTCTACCAGGCGCACCGCGACGACGAATCGACCCCACTCGAGGAGACCCTCGCGGCCTTCGACAAGCTCATCAAGGCAGGCAAGGTCCGCCACATCGGCGCCTCCAATTACAAGGGCGCGCGGCTGGCCGAGGCTCTCAAGGTCAGCAAGGACAACGGCCTGGCGGCTTATGTTTCACTGCAGCCGCATTACAGCCTGGTAGAGCGCAAGGACTTCGAATCCGACCTGCTGCCCGTGGTCAAAAAACACAACCTGGGCGTGATTCCGTACTTCTCTCTGGCCGCCGGCTTCCTGACCGGCAAGTACCACAGCAAGGCCGATGCCGATGGCCAGGCCCGCGGCGGCATGGTCGGCA
The DNA here is from genome assembly GCF_047605705.1 of Silvibacterium sp. Lineage (NCBI taxonomy): Bacteria > Pseudomonadati > Acidobacteriota > Terriglobia > Terriglobales > Acidobacteriaceae > Silvibacterium > Silvibacterium sp. The sequence continues at coordinate 47,068 of NZ_JASGFD010000033.1, forward strand.
AGTACCTCAATGAACGTGGCTTCGCCGTCATCTCAACGCTCGAAGCCATTGCGAAGGAACACACGTCGACGCCCGCCCGTGTCGCGCTGGCGTGGCTCATCGCCCAGCCCGGCGTCACTGCGCCGATCGCCAGCGCCACCAGCGAGAAGCACCTCACCGACCTCGTCGAGGCGACGAGGCTCACCCTGCACGCAGGCGACATCGAGAAGCTCAACGCGGTCAGCGCGAAGCCGATCGCGGAGTAAAGCGGTAATAAATAGATAAAAGCGGTCAGCATTCCGTCGCAAGAACGGCCAGTGGCACATTGCACTGGCCGTTTTTGTGCCTGATTGCCCATGGCATGACTGCCGCCGCCAACGCACAGATTTATAATCGCCGTTGGCAGACATGGAAACTCCGAACCCTATCCTCGACGGCAAACAGGTGCTGGATATCAACGACATTATGTCGATCCTTCCGCACCGCTTCCCTTTCCTCCTCATCGACCGGCTCATCGAAATCGAGCGGAAGAAGCGCATCGTCGCCATCAAGAACGTCAGCATCAACGAGCCCTTCTTCGCCGGACACTTCCCGAATTACCCCATCATGCCGGGTGTCCTCATTGTTGAGGCCATTGCCCAGGCCGGCGGCGCGCTGCTGCTGACGGAAGTTCCCGACCGCGACCAGAAGCTCATGGTCTTTACCGGCATCGAGCGCGCGAAGTTCCGCCGCCCCGTGGTGCCCGGCGACCAGCTCCGCATCGAGATCGACGTGCTCAACTGGAAACCCCGCGCCGTGCGCATGAAGGGCAGCTGCTTTGTGGAAGGCAAACTCGCCTGCGAGGCGACGGTCATGTGCCAGCTCGTCCCGCGCCAGCCGCAGAAGCCCGCGGACACGGCGGCTCCGGTTGCCGAAGCAGCGGTGGAACCCGCACTCGAGCCCGTGAGCCAGCAGTGAACATTCATCCGACCGCCATCGTCGCCCCCGGCGCGGTTGTGCCGGAATCCTGCATCGTGGGGCCGTATTGCACCATCGGCCCCAACGTCGTCCTCGGCGAGAACTGCGAGCTGGTCTCGCACGTGGTGCTCGACGGCCACCTCACCGTGGGCGCGCGCAACCGTTTCTTCCCATTTGCCTGCGTCGGCGTCGCGCCGCAGGATCTGAAGTACAAGGGCGAGCCCACCGGCGTTACGCTCGGCGATGACAACACCATCCGCGAGTCGGTCACCATCTCGCGCGGCACCGTAGGAGGCGGCGGCACCACCCGCGTCGGCAGCAACTGCCTCATCATGGCCTACGCGCACATCGGCCACGACTCGGTGGTCGGCGATCACTGCATCCTGGCCAACGCGGCCACGCTCGCCGGGCACGTCTTTGTGGAGAGCTACGCGGTCGTCGGTGCCCTAAATCAGGTGCATCAGTTCTGCCGCATCGGCAAGTACGCCTACCTCGGCGGTGGCACCACCGTCACGCAGGACGTGCTGCCCTTCTCGCTCACCTCGGCCAAGCGCGAAACCCATGCCTTCAGCGTCAACAAGGTCGGCCTCGAGCGCCGCGGCTTTACGAAGGAGCAGCTCAAGTCCATCCAGTACGCCTACCGCGTGCTGCTTGCCGCCAAGCTGAACACCTCGCAGGCGATCGAGCGGCTGAAGAGCGAAGGCGTTGCGACCGACGACGTGACCTACCTTGTCGAATTCATCGAGTCGGCAGAACGCGGCATCCACAAGTAAGCAGTTCCAACCAGTCGCCACATCCTGACCCCCATCATGACTACGAGCAAACTCGGCCTGATCGCAGGCAACGGCCGCTTTCCCTTCCTGCTCCTCGACGCGGCACGCGCCCACGGCGTCGAGGTTGTCGTTGCCGCCATCAAAGAAGAGACCGAGCCGGAGATCGAAGACCGCGCCCGTGCCGACAGCGGCATCCGCGTTCACTGGCTTTCGCTCGGCGAGCTCTCAAAGCTCATCGACACCTTTCAGAAGGAAGGTGTCTCGAAGGCCGTGATGGCCGGCCAGGTCAAGCACAAACAGATTTTCTCGAGCATCCGCCCGGACTGGCGGCTCGCCAAGCTGCTGCTTTCGCTGCGCACCCGGAGCACGGACATGCTTCTCGGCGCAGTGGCGAAGGTTCTCGGCGATGAGGGCATCGAGCTCGTCTCTTCCACGGCGTATCTCGAGCCGCTGCTTGCGCCCGCAGGCGTGCTCACCGCACGTTCCCCCAACGAGACCGAACAGCGCGACATCGAGTACGGACGGACGGTTGCGCTCGCCATCGCCGGTTACGACATCGGGCAGACCGTCGTCATCGCCAGCCAGGCCTGTGTCGCCATCGAGGCCATGGAAGGCACGGACGCCGCCATCGAACGCGCCGGGGCCCTGATGCAATCCCTCGACGAGGAAGCTTCGACACCCCAGGAGACGACCCTGGCCCGCAGCCTCACTGTCGTCAAGGTCGCAAAGCCCAAGCAGGATATGCGCTTCGATGTACCGGTCATCGGCATCCGCACCCTCGAAACCATGCGTCACGCCGGAGCCACGTGTCTCGCCCTCGAAGCCGGCAGGACGCTGCTCTTCGACCGCGAGGAGCTGATCCGCCTGGCGGATGAGGCCGGGATCTCGATTGTGGCTGTGCCGAATACGGCAGGATGAAGCTAGAGCGGGTAGCGGGGATTCTCGCCGAGTGAGGAGAACCGCAGCTCGCTCCACTGCGTGAGACGAAAACCCGTCTCGCTTTGGTCGAGATGACAGGTTGTTGGCGAAAAGCGCCAGCATCTACTCCACGCAGCAGCAGGGAATTCACACGGCTGTCGCCGAACGGCGTGCAAGCGCTACCTCGAAAGTGCTCTAATAATCCCGTCGCGCATTTCACCCGAACCTCGCAGGAGAATCGTATGTCTCGCACACTTGTTGTCATCGCCGCCGCCGTCGTTGTCATCCTCGGCGGCCTCGCCGTTCGCAGCTTTGCCGCCGACACCGGCACGCTCCCGCAGGAAGGCCAGATCGCGCCGACCTTTACTCTGCCCAACCAGGAAGGCCAGCCCGTCAGCCTCGACAGCTACAAGGGCAAGTGGGTCGTTCTCTACTTCTATCCCAAGGACATGACCTCGGGCTGCACCCTCGAGGCGCACAACTTCCAGCGCGATCTCGACAAGTACCAGGCGGCGAACGCCGTCATTCTCGGCGTCTCCGTGGATTCGGTCGACAGCCACAAGCAGTTCTGCACCAAGGATTCGCTGAGCTTCAACCTGCTCGCCGACCCGGACAAGAAGACCGTGCAGGAATATGGCTCGCTCGGCAACTTCGCCGGCTTCCAGATCGCCAACCGCAACACCTTCCTCATCGATCCGCACGGCAAGATCGTGAAGGTGTGGACCAAGGTAGCGCCCAGCGGCCACAGCGACGAAGTCCTGACCGCAATCGCCAGCTTCGAAAAGAAGTAACTGCTCCGCGCAGGGCGGATCGCCTTCGGCCTCCGCTCCCGTTGGCCGCGAGACGCTTCGAATAGCCCACCCAGGCTCCGCTTGGGTGGGAACACAGGACTCGCACAAAAGCATCTGTCATTCCGACCGAAGCGAGACGGATTTATCGTCTCGCACAGTGGAGGAACCCGCAGTTCTTTTCGGGAATTGAGAGAACCGCAGGTTCCTCCGCTTGGGTCGGAATGACAATTTTTATTTCTAGAGGAAGAGAATCGGGTGCCCCACGTCTCGATTCTGAGACGTGGGTATGTCGAATGCCGATGGCCGGTACAAACAACCCCGTTCACCACAGAGGACACGGAGAGCACAGAGGCTCTCGTACCACCCTGCGGAGATAAAAGCCAAGAGATGGATGAGAACCGCAGGTTCCTCCACTCCGCTGTGCTCCAGTCGGAATGACAAAGAGAAAAAGCTCGAACCGGAACACAACGCACGAGGTCCACACAGAAACGCCCTGCTTTCGCAGGGCATTTTTTATTCCAATCGCAGGGCAATCATCGGGTCGGTCTTCGCCGCGCGCCATGCAGGGATAAGACACGCTGCGATCGCCGCCACCAGCAGCACCGCAACCGTCCCCGCATAGACACCGGCATCGAGCGGCGTCGTCGCATAGAGCGTCGCCCGCAGCGCCTGCGTCACCGCGAGGCTCGCCACCACGCCGCAGCCCAGTCCCCACAACGCCGGTGCGAGACCTGTCACCAGCATCAGCCGCAGCACCTCTTCGCGCCGCGCGCCCAGCGCCATGCGGATGCCGATCTCCCCACGCCGCTGCGCGACCACGTACGAAAGCACGCCGTAGAGTCCCACCGCCGCCAGCAGTAGCGAGAGCCCGGCGAAGGCGCCCAGCAGTGCCGCATTCCGCTGCGAGTCGGCTGTCGAAAGCCCAAGCACCTGGTTCATGGTCAGGATGCGCGTCACCGGCAGGTCCGCATCGAGCCCGGCCACGATCTTCTGCACCGGCAATGCCAGCGATGTGACATCCGTCTTGCCTCGCACTACCAGCACCGCGTCGGGTGCGACCGCGCGATCGCCGGAGAGGATCGGAAACCACATCATCGGCCGGTTCGGCTGCCCAAGCTCCCACGGCGTATCCGCGACGACGCCGATGATCTCGAAGGTCTCGAGATCCTGCGTGAGCGACGTGCGAACGACCTGCCCGACCGCGTCCTTTCCGCCGAAATACATCTTCTCGAAGGTGCGATTGACCACCAGGAAATGATGATTATCCAGGCGCTCGTTCCCGGTGAAGCTTCTGCCGCGCAGCAGGGGAATCCCCATGGCCGCGAAATATCCCGGATCGGCGGTGCGGAAGAGCGGCGATTCGTGCTGCGAGGCGCGCGTCTCATCCTCGCCCGGCAGCCACACATCGGTATCGCCGTAGTAGCCGTCACCCGGCACCACGTTGGTCAGCCCCGCGGCCTCAACCCCGCCCAGCGCACGCACTTTTTCCAGCAGCGCCGTATGAAGCGCAACAATCTGCGACGGCTGCTGATAGGCGTTGCCGCGCAGGAAGAAGCGCATAGTGAGGACGTTGTCCGTCACGCAGCCGATCTGCTCGCCCTTCAGCCGCAGGAAGCTGGTAAAGAGCAGCCCCGCGCAGACCAGCAGCACCACGGTGAGGCCGACCTCCGCCGCCAGCATGGTGCGCAGTAGGCGCGTGCGGCCGGCGCCGGCGCTCATCGTGCGGGCGTTATCTTTCAGAGCCTCTGTCATGCCGCCGCCAGTCGCAGCCAGCGCTGGAACCAGCCCCGAGAGCACGCCGGTCAGCATCACCAGCCCCATCGCAAATAGCAGCACCACGCCATCCACGTGCACACTCTCTGCCCGGGGAAGGCCATCCCAGTGGCGCACCAGCCAGCGCACGGCGAGCACTGACAGAGCCATGCCTGCGACACCGCCAGCCGCGCACAGCACCAGGCTCTCCGCCACCTGCTCCACGCAGAGCCGCAGACGGCTGGAGCCCAGCGCGGCGCGCACCGCGATCTCCCTGCGCCTGCCCGCGCCGCGCGCCACCATCAGGTTCGCAAGATTCAGGCAGCCGATAAGCAACAGGCAGCCGACCGCGGCCATGAGCACCAGCAGCGGCTCGCGCACGCCCTTCGTCAGGTCATGCTGCATGGGGCGCGTCTCCACCAATTTGCGCACGGGGCCTGCGCCGCCGAACTGGGCAACGATCTGGTGCTGGATCGCCGTCAGCTCCTCGTTGGCCGTCAGCCCGGTCACACCCGCGCGCAGCCGGCCGACCACATGCGCCTGGTGTCCGTAGTGGTTCGCCGCCATCTTCGGGCTCGTATCCGCGCGGAACGGCACCCACAGCGCCGTCTCCGTGTCGGGATAGGCAAAGTCCGGCGGCAGTACGCCGACGATCGTGTAGGCCTGCGTGTTGAGCCGTATCGTCGAGCCCAGGGCCGACGGGTCGCCATGGAAGCGCCGCTCGAAGAGGCTCCAGGTGAGCACCGTCACCAGCCGACCTTCCCCGGAGTCTTCCTCCTCGGTGAACCAGCGCCCCAGCGCCGTGTGCACGCCCAGCGTCGGCAGCAGCGAGGCCGAGCCCGCGCCTGCATCGGCGAACTCCGGCAGCTCGCCTGCGGAGCCCGCAAGATTGAAGCCGCTTACGCGCCAGATCGCCATGTTCTCGAGGCCAGCCGCCTTGCGCCAGTCATAGTAATCGCCGGGCGCGACAAGATTGCCTGAGGCCTCCTCGCCCGGCTCGTCCATGCCATAGATGGCGACCAGCTTCGATGGATCGGCAAAGGGCAGTGGCCGCAGCAGCACCGCGCGCACCAGCGTGAACAGCGCCACGTTTGCGCCGATGCCCAGCGCAACGATCGTCATGGCCGCCAGCGCGAAGCCCGGCGCGCGCCACAGCCTTCGCGCCCCGTGCGAAAGATCGCGCAGCAGGATCTCGAGCCACGGCAGGCCACGCTGATCGCGCCACGCCTGCTGCGTCTGCGTAAAGCCGCCATGCCTCACCAGCGCCTGCCGCCTCGCCTCCTGTTCACTCAGGCCACGCCGCACGCCGTCCTCGATCTCCATTGCCAGATGGCTCTCAAACTCGGCTGCGAACTCGCCGTTATCCTTGCGCCAAACCCCCGACAACCGCCGCAGAAATGCTCTGAGCATCCGCATCGCACCCTCGCTTCGTTATTCCGTCCGCAATGCCGCCATCGGATCCACCCTCGTCGCACGCCACGCAGGCACGGCGCACGCCGCCAGCGCGACCAGCAGCAGCACGCCGGTGACCGCGCCCATGGTCAGAGGATCGAACGAGCGCACGCCGAAGAGCAGCGCCGAGCTGGCCATCATCGGCGTCACCAGCGCCGCGCAGCCCAGCCCCAGCGCTACGCCGATCAGCGCCAGCCTTCCGCCCTGCGCCAGCACCCAGCGCATCACCCGGCTGCGGTCCGCGCCCAGCGCCATGCGCACGCCGATCTCCTGCCGCCGCTCGCTCACCGCATAGGCGATCACGCCGTAGATGCCGAGACTCGCGAGCACCACCGCCACGCCCGCGAAGACGCTGAGCAGGATCATGGAGAAGCGCCAGCCCGCGAGCGAGTCATTCACGATCGAGTCCATGGTCGCGGGACCGTAGACCACCTGCTCGCGGCTCATTTCGGTCATCGCGCGCTTCACCGCCGCGAGCGCCGCACCCGTGTCGTTGCCCTTCGCCCGGACCAGCACGTCCACTCCCATCGGCACGAGGCCAATCTGTACCGGCGGCAATTGCATCACCGGCTGGAAGGTCTCGACGCGCAGCGACTGACTCGCATCGCTGTCGAGTCCCCACTGATTCACGTGCGCGACTACACCCACGACCAGGGACGGCTTTTCGAGATTCTCGAAATGCACCTCTCTCCCGATCGGGTCCTGGCCTTTGAAATACGTATTCGCGAAGATGTCGTCGATGACCACCACCGGCGGCGCGTGCTCATCATCGCCAGCCTGAAGGAAGCGCCCGCGCAGCAGCGTCATGCCCATCGTCTTCAGATATCCCGGCCCCACGTTGTAGCGCAGCGCCATGTGCATCTGATTCTGGTTTTGCGGCTTGGCCTCGCGGTCCAGCCAGAAGTACTGGTCGTCCTCGCTATCCAGCGGGATCGCGCCCCAGGAGAAAGACACCGCCTCGATGCCCGGCGTAGCGGCGATCCGCGCCTCGGCCTCGCGCAGATAGCTGCGCACGCCGTTCTCGTCCTCACGCGCTACCGAGGGCGCTGCCTGCAGGCCAAATGTCAGTACACCGTGAGGTTGAAAACCCATCTGCACATGGGAGAGAGCGACCAGGCTGCGGATCGCGAGACCCGCGCCCGCCAGCAACACCAGCGCAAATCCGATCTGCAGCACGGCCAGGGTGCTCTGCGCCCGGCTCTGCCCGCCATGCGATCCGCGGCCACCCTCCTTCAGCGTGCCCACCAGACTCTGCCGCGAGACCTTCCGCGCCGGCGCAAGGCCGAAGAGCATGCCCGAGAGCAGGCTCACACCCAGCGTGAAGAGCAGCACCGTGCCGTTCATGTGGATCTCCGCCGCGCGCGGCAGCGTCGCGGGCAACGCGGCGATGGCCGCCTTCGTGCCCAGCGCCGCCACCAGCAGACCCAGCGCGCCGCCTGCCAGCGAGAGCATCGCGCTCTCGGTCAGCAGCTGGCGGATGAGCCGTCCGCGTCCAGCGCCCAGCGCGGCGCGCACCGCGAACTCCTGCGAACGCGCATGCGCCCGCGCCAGCATCAGGTTGGCGACGTTCACACAGGCGATCAGCAGCACGCAGCCCACGGCCCCCAGCAGCACCAGCAGCAACGGCCGCACCTCGCGCACCATCGAGTCCTGAAAGTTCGTCAGCTTCGCGCGAATGCCCACATCCTCGCGCGGATACTGCTGCTCCAGCCGCTCCGAGACGTGCAGCAGATCCTCCTGCGCCTGCGCGAAGGTCACGCCTGGCTTCAGCCGCGCGATGCCGTGCAGACCCAGCCCGGCGCCGCGATCCTTCAGGGCCGGGTTCCCGAACTGCCCGATCGGCACGTAGATCTCCGCCGCCCGGAAGGTTCCCACCGCGAGACGGAAGCTCTCCGGGATCACGCCGACGAGGGTGTAGTCGCGTCCATCCAGCGTGAGCACATGCCCCAGCGCCTTCGGATCGCCGCCCAGCTTGCGCTTCCAGAAGCTTTCACTGACCATCGCCAGGGGCGCGCGCCCGATCTCATCCTCCCCCGGCGCAAAGAGCCGACCGATCAACGGCTTCACACCGAGCAGAGAAAAGAAGTCCGACGACACCAGCTCCGCACGCACTTCCTCCGCGTCGCCGAGGCCGGTCATGTTGTAGCCGGTTCCCCGCGAGATCGCAAAGCCTGCCAGCGTCCGGTTGTCCCGATGCCAGTCGCGGAAGTTCGGATACGAGACAGAGCCTTCCGAGAAGTTCGGCTTGCTGGCATTCACCGTCACCAGCTCCTCGGGATGAGGAAACGGCAGCGGATGCAGCAGCACGCCGTCCACCACGGAGAACATGGCCGTGTTCGCGCCGATGCCGAGCGCCAGCGTCAGAATGGCCACCACCGCAAAGCCCGGCTTCGCCGCCAGCGTGCGTGCGCCGTAGGCCACGTCCTGCATCAACTGCTCGAGCCATGGCAGCCCGCCACGCTCGCGATACGCCTGCTGCGCCTGCGCAAGTCCGCCGTTGCGAACCAGCGCCTGCCGCCGCGCTTCCTGCTCTGTGAGGCCACGCCGCATGCCGTCTTCGATCTCCATCGCCAGATGCCCCTCGAGCTCGGCGGCAAACTCGCCGTCATCCCGCCGCCAGATCCCTGTCACCCGCCGAAACAACGCTCTTACCTGGCTCATCGTGAATCGATTCCTCGTTGACCCGTTCATTGTGCTCACTCCGCCCGTAATGCCTCTACCGGATTCACCCGCGTCGCGCTCCGCGCCGGCAGCAGAGAGGCCAGCATCGCAACCACGCACAGCGCCGCCGCCGATCCCAGAGCCGCCAGCAGCAGCGATCCCATACCGCTACCGTTCAGCAGCCGCGTACCGGCGCCCATGGCCGAGGTACGGAACTGGAGCGCGCCCGCCGCCCGCACCACCAGCACCGACAACACCGCGCCCACGCCGACTCCGGCCAGCGTCAGCCGCATCCCCTGCCCCAGCACCATGCGCAACACATCCTCCCGCCGCGCGCCCAGCGCCATGCGCACGCCGATCTCCCGCCTCCGCTGCGAGACCGCATACGCCACCACGCCGTAGAGTCCCACCGCGGCCAGGATCATCGCCAGCGCGCCCATCACAGACAGCAGGCTTGCGGCCACGCGCTGTGAGTAGAGCGACGCACCGATGAAGTCCTCGAGCGAGTCCGGATCGTAGACGTTCACATCCGGATCGATGGCCGTGACCTGCCTGCGCAGCGGCGCGAGCATCTGCATCGGGTCACCCTCCGCGCTGCGCACGTAGAACGCCAGGTCCATATCCGCGCGATAGAACTGCCGGAAGGGCACGTAGAAGTACGGCACACCGCTCTCGCCCACGTAGTGATACTTGCTGTCCTTCACCACGCCCACCACCGTGATCCACTCTCCCCAGCCGTGCACGCGATGTCCGATGGCGCTATGCCCGCCGAAATACTTCTGCTCGAAGGTCTGGTTCACGATCATCACCAGCCGCGACTGCTCGTCGTCGTGCTCGGTGAACTCGCGCCCCTCGACCATCGGGATCTTCATCAGGTCGAGATAGCCGGGTGACACCACGTTGCGGAAGAGCTTCATGTTCTCGCCCGGCTTCGGAACGTAGCCCTCGATCTGGAGGTCCTCCCACCAGCTCGGTTCGAAGCCCAGCGGCACGCCGTCGGAGTAGGCCGCGCCCTTCACACCCGGCTCCGCGCTCATCCTGTCGGCAAGCTGTCGTACGAAGACCTTGCGCGCGGCGAGGTCGTATCCGCTGGTCGCGAGATAGAACTTACCCAGAAGCACGTGCCTGGGGTCGAAGCCCGGGTCCATTCCCCGCGCCTGCTCGAAGCTGCGCACAAACAGTCCTGCCGAGACCAGGGCCACCAGCGCCAGCGCCACCTCGGCCATCACCAGCGTCGAGCGCAGGCGGCGTCCTCCGCGCCCGGCCATTCCGCCGCGGCCACCCTCGCTCAT
>NZ_JASGFD010000034.1:0-56918 GCF_047605705.1 Silvibacterium sp.
CCCGCTGGTCGCGCTGCTGCGCGCAGGGCGATTCCGCCTTCGGCACCCGCTCCCGCTGGTCGCGCTGCTGCGCGCAGGGCGATTCCGCCTTCGGCACCCGCTCCCGTTGGTCGCGATTCAGCCTGAGCGGGGATATCTATCATTCCGACCGCAGCGAGACGCTCTTTGTCTCGCGTAGTGGAGGAACCTGCGGTTCTTCGCTCGATCGAAACGCTGCCAACTGTTCTCTTCCCACCCAAGCGGAGCTTGGATGGGGCACCCTCATCCTCGCTTCGCCGGGTGCCCCACGTCTCGACTTTGAGACGTGGGTTCGCAGCGTCCCGGCGGAGACAGGAAAATAGAACCCGCGCACATATTCAGAAAAGCAGCGAATCCCGCAGGCCTGCACGCTCATCTGGAAAGGATCTACGCAAAAATGCGTAACACGTTAAGGAGTTCTATGAAGACAGGCCTGCTGGCTCTTACGATTGTTGCTCTTGGATCTTTTTCCAGTCTGCATGCGCAGAATGCCGCGCCCGACACCGGGCCCATCACCATCGTGGACCACGTCGACATCAAGCCGGATGCCTACCTGCCTGGAGCTGAAGAGAAAGCGGCAGCGCTCTTCCGTGCGGAGGAAGCCGCGTCCCGCAAGGATGCGGGCATCGTTTCCTACGAGATTTACCAGCAGCTCGACGCGACGAACCACTTCACCTTTGTCGAGACCTGGCGCAGCCTGAGAGACTACCAGCGCCACGAAGGCTCCGACCACACCGTTGCCTTCCGCAAGCAGATCGAGCCGGTGCTGGGTGGTCCGTTCGATGCGCGGCTCCATAAGGCCTGGAAGTAGGGACTGGCCGTCCAGGCCATTCGCCTTCGGCACGCAGGTTCCTCCACTCCGCTACGCTTCGGTCGGAATGACAACAGGAGAGGAGAGCGGGGTTAGGGTATACCCCACTCAAGCCAGCCCCAGGCTTGAATGGGCCACCGTTTGGGTGCCTGCAGCCCCACGTCTCGCACAGAACGAGACGTGGGGCACCCGCCTCTTGCTTTACACCACGCGGTGCAGCGTGCGCGACCAGCGTGTGTTCTGGAAGAACGTGAGCGCGGTGTGGACGAAGTCCTGGAGCCGGGCGCCGATGCCGGTGATCTCGTCTTCCTGCTCCGGCATGTCATAGGACCAGTACACGAACATCGGCCGCCCGAGGATGTTTTCCTTCGGCACGAAGCCCCAGTAACGGCTGTCGAGGCTGTCCTCGCGGTTGTCGCCCATGGCGAAATACTTGCCCTCGGGAACGACGAGGTCGCCACTCTGGATGCGGGTAGGCAGCTCCGCCGCCCATTGCTCCGTCACCCCCATCGCCTCATCCGCGGGCACGCGCGGAAAATCGTCGACATACGGCTGAAAGGGGGCGCGGTCGTCTTTGTAGACATAGGGCTCCGTCTGCGCCTTGCCGTTGAGGTAGACCGTGCCGTTCTCGAGATGGATGTGGTCGCCGGGGATACCGATCACGCGCTTCACGAGCGGGGATTTCGTCTCATTCGGCTTGATGAAGACGATGATGTCGCCGCGACGGATCGGGCGATAATGCACCAGCGGCATCCACTTCGCGGGCTTCGCGAAGGTCGTCCGGTCGACGACGACGTGGTCGCCGATGAGGATCGTATTCAGCATCGATCCGCTCGGAATGATGTAATTCTGAAAAACGAAGCTGAAGGCGAACAACGCCACCACGATCATCACGCAATATCCGGCGAAGCCCTCAAGCGCCGTTTCGCCGCTCTTTTCCTGTTCCTGCGTCAACGATTTCCTCTCCTTGCCCTGCCCGGATCTAGTCCAAGGCTATCCGGACGGCTGCCGCTTCGTCTTCGATAGACCGCCGCGACCGTCCTTCCGTCACCGGGGCCCCTGCTAAGATAGAGTACTGGAGCGTTTCGCGCGCGCCTGCCCATAGCCTGGTCATGGCCGCGCATTCCGGGGCACTCTTCTTTCGGCCGCACAGGCGGCCACCGCCGGAATCGCCCCGCCGGGCTTCCCATCGCCATCGAAGGGAAGCTCAAATATCCAGGATTTTGGTTTAGGAGCGATTTTTTATGGCGATTCCCGCCACTCAGATGCGTCCCGGCATGATCATCAAGCACAACAACGAGCTGCATGCCGTTTTCTCGGTCGAGCACCGCACGCCCGGCAACCTGCGCGCCTTCATCCAGGCCAAGCTGCGCAACCTGCGCACTGGCGCCATGTTCGAGCACCGCTTCCGTTCGCCTGATCCGATCGATCGCGTCATCGTCGACGAAATCGACATGGAGTTCCTCTACAACGACGGCGACGACTACTACTTCATGGACACGACGAACTACGAGCAGACCCACCTGAAGCGCGACACGCTGGGGGATGCCGTCGAGTACCTGACGCCGAACCTCCAGATCACCGTCTCGTTCTTCGACGGCGTGGCCGTCGGCATCGAGCTGCCGCAGGTCGTCGAGCTGACCGTGGTCGAGACGGAGCCGGGCCTGAAGTCGGCCACCGCTTCGTCGGTGACCAAGCCGGCCAAGATGGAAACCGGCCTCGTCGTGCAGGTGCCGCCCTTCATCAACGAAGGTGAGAAGATCCGCATCGACACCGCCGAAGGCGCATACATGAGCCGCGCGTAAATCCGGCTTTTCGTCCCGGAACGGCGCAGCTTCGGCTGCGCCGTTTTTATTCTTCTTTATCGTGACGGCAGATACACACAACCCTGGCCTTGCCGTGCTATTGTGCCGGGCATGAAAGTGCAAGAGATCTTTCGCCGCCTCTATCGAGTGGACAACTGGCTCTTCTATGCCGGCCTGCTGCTGCTTGGGGCCGGGATGTTTTCCGAGCTGGTGTACCAGTCCAGGGTCAATCGCACGCTCTTTTTCGACCCGGTATCGATTACCGGGATGCGTATCGCTATTCTCGGACTCTGGATCGCGCTCATCGCCGGTCTGCTGCGCATTGTGCTCTGGTTCACCGGGCGGACGATCCGCTAGCGTTCGCTCTGCGCGTTCGCGAGAGCCGCAGTCGAGGGGGTCCATTTTTGCGCCCCGACTCTGCCCCTGCGCTATCCCTGCACGATCCCTGAGCAGACATAAGCAAAACTTTCGTACCAGCCCCGACAGGCGTCGCGGATCATTCCGCGCCATTTTGCTTTGCGCCGTCCCTACAATCATCGCCAGCATGAACCGGCGAGACCTGCAGGCATTGGCGAATCTCCGCATTTACGAGGCCCAGGCGCTCTATCGCGCCAGGCAGTACAGCGGGGCCTATTACCTGGCGGGATATGCGGTGGAGTGCGCATTGAAGGCGTGCATCGCAAGAAGGGTGAGACGCTACGATTTCCCGGATAAGCGCATCGCCTTCGAGTCCCATACTCACGACCTGCAAAAGCTCGCGACAATCGCCGGTATCCGGACCGAACTGCAAACCGTCGCAGCAGAAGATCCAGCCCTTGCCCGTAACTGGACCACAACCCAGTCCTGGTCCGAGGAGAGCCGCTATCGCGTCATCCCGCGCATGGATTGCCGCACCCTGCTCGATGCCATAATGAACGAGGAACATGGAGTGTTGCCATGGATTATCCAGCGCTGGTGAACATCGAATTCGACAAGGGCGGTGCCGTACTTTCGGCTCTCGAAGCTGCCGAGATTCCTGTCACCGTCGCATTGTGGGTACAGTTTCCCGAATATTCCGATTGGCGCCTGGTCCTTGCTGCAAAGAAACTTGACCCTCTGGATACCGGCGACGCGTACGGCAGGATCCTTGAAGCGCTCCGCGCGGCAGGGTTCACACCCTGGAACACTCCAGGGCTGTACTTTATGAGAACCACCGATCCATTTATCCGCGCTCTGCGCAAATCCTATCGCCACGTCAACCTTATGGCAGGGTCACACCTTGGCGGGCAGACCTGGGGCGATCGCTACGTGATCGACGCCTACGCCTGCAGGATCGCCTGACGGCAAGGCAAGAGCGCGTCCCGCTCCACGCGCGGTGGCCTTGCTTCGTGACCGGGGATTTGAAACACTAACCCCGCATCGCATGGTCCGCCATTATCTCGTCAAAGGACGCGTCCAGGGGGTCGGCTTTCGCTGGTTTGTCCACCGCGAAGCCGCGGAACTCGCCCTGCACGGCTGGGTCCGCAACACCGAAGACGGCCACGTCGAAGTCGTCGCCTCCGGCTCTGCCGATCAGCTCGCGGCGCTCGACCAGACGCTGCACAAGGGCTCGCGCGGCAGCCGCGTCGATGCCGTTGTCATCCACGAACTCGACGAGAGCGAGGCCGCGAAGCTCGGCCCCTTTCAGATTGAAGGCGCCTGGTAGCGGCGCCGCCCATCCACTCAAGACCGAATTAAAGGAGCAATACCACCAATGTCCCACCGGCCCATTGATTGCGAGCCTCTGAAGGAACTCGTCCGCACCGTGCCCGACTTTCCCAAGCCCGGCATCCTCTTCTACGACATCACCACGCTGCTCAAGGACAAGGCCGGTTTCGCCGAGATGATCGATGCGCTCGCCGCGCACTACATCGGCAAGGATATCGATCTCGTCCTCGGCATCGAAGCACGCGGCTTCATCTTCGGACCCGCGCTGGCTTATCGCCTCAATGCGGGCTTTGTGCCCGTCCGCAAGCCGCGCAAGCTGCCTGCGGAAGTGGCGCGCGTCACCTATGACCTCGAGTACGGCAGCGATACGCTCGAGATCCACGTCGATGCGATCGAGCCCGGGCAGAAGGTAGTCATCGTCGATGACCTGCTCGCCACCGGCGGCACCATGGAAGCCACGGTCAAGCTGGTTCGCCAGCTCGGCGGCCACATTGCCGGCCTCGGCTTCGCGGTCGAGCTCGACTTCCTCAAGGGCCGCGAGAAGTTTTCCGACCTCGACGTCTTCAGCCTGCTCCACTACAACGAGTAGCGACGCAAGATATACGGGCATAGATAGATATCTGTAACTGTTACAGACACAAAAAGAGCGACCCCGACCGGGGCCGCTCTTTTTCTTGCTTCCGCTGGAGCTACGCCGGGACTAGACCGCCGCGGAGCGGCCGCCGCGCAGGAAGTGGAAGATGATCGAGATCACAGCGAAGATCAGCAGCAGGTGAATGAGAAAACCTGCCGTGTGGAACACCACGAAACCGCCAATCCACGCCAGGAACAGTACCAATGCCAGAATCAGAAACATATCGGTTGTCCTCGCTTTGCTTGTAGCTTCTGCCAACGAGAACATAGATGGAGAATGCGGCATTTAGGTTATCCGGAGCCGGTTATGCCTTTGGTCCACGCAGAATCCGCGTATGCGGCTCGCGGGTCTTTCGTGCGATCCGCATCGTCTTCCTGATGTTCGGCAGCACACTCTTCAGCACAGCTGCTGCCGAGGATTTTGTCTGATAGCTTCAGAACGAAAGAGAGTTCTGCATGCCGCGTGCCTCGATGTTGCGCTCGCTCCTTTACTTCGCGGGGCTTCTTCTCGTTCTTCCTTTCGGAATCACCCGGGCCGCGCACGCGCAGGTCATGCCGACACGCAACTGGCAGCGCGCCCTGGCGCAGGCGCGCAGCATGCTCCCCGGCACGAGCAACGACGGCGTGCCGTATCACCTTCACTACGACCTGCATTTCCGCGGACCGCATGACAGCGACCGCATCGGCACCTACGACATCTACGTCGACCCGCATCGCTTCCGCCGCACGGATATCGACTCCGGGGATTTTCATGAAACCTTCGTGGAGAACGTCCAGGACAACTCGGCATCCTGGCGCTCCATTACCGGCGAGATGCCTCTCGGCATCTACGATTTCGAAAGCATTCTTCGCGACCCGTCTCCGGCCATCTTCGCCATCGATCACAGCGAGAGCCCAAAGCCGCCTGTCGTCCGCCAGCAGATCCTCGAAGGATCTCCCTATGACTGCGCCGACGATGGAGAGATGGCGCGCGTCTGCTTCGATCCCTTCACCCGCGTCTTTGCCATCGCCCAGATTCTTAACCAGAGCTTCGTCTACTCCGACTGGATTCCCATGAACGGGGCGCAGAGGAACCGGCGCGCGATCCCTTCCCTCATCCGCATATACGACGGCAAGACGCTGCTGTTGACCGCGAACGGCAAGGTGGAGAAGTTCCAGCAGTTCGCGCCGTTGTTCTTCGTGCGGACGAGCCCCCAGCAGAAGGATCCCGTGGAGCTTCGCCCTGTCGTGCGCTTTGGGGATTTCAAGGCCGTTCCCTGGTACGGCAATGCGGCCGTGCGCATCACGGTGAACGCGGAAGGCAAGGTGGAGCACGCCGACGTGGTCGACATCGACAACCACAAGATCGAACACGCGGCGGTGAAGTTCATCCGCGACCTTCGCTTCCGCCCGGCCAGCGAGGTTCCCGACGCGCCCGCGACCTTCACGACCCTGTTTTATCTGCGCTATCTGCCTCGAGCGGGGATGTCTCTTCCGTAGCCAGCGGATGCAAGATGAGTTCGTCTTCCGGCTTCAGGTAGCCCTTGCGGCGAAACCAGCTTTCCATGGCCGCGTGCAGCGCATCGAGCGGCACCTTGAGGCCGGCTTCAAGCAGGCCGTCGTCTATGGGGAGCGTGTCCTCTAAGGCCGCGCAGGCCGGAGATTCCCGCTGGGCAGAACTTCCGGCCCCACTCTCGCTCCGGCATTCCATCCAATTTTCGATCCAGACCACCGGACAGGCATGCCGCTCTCCGGACGCATCTACCCACTCCACGCGCAGTTTACGCAGGAACATGGAATCCCCGTCGCGCCCGCAGGCGCAGGTTCTTGGCAACCTCTTCTCAACACAAAGGCTCCACGCGGAGGCGTGGAGCGCGGTCGGTGCTTACGGCAACGGCTGCGCGTCGTCCTCGGTCGGAATCAGCGCAGGAAGCTTGCTGGTGTGTCCAGCCTCGTGCAGCACGGCGTCCAAGTGCCCCAGCACCTCGTCCACCGTCATGGTGTACATCTCGCGGCCATTGTCATAGCCGGTTTCGATGGCCTGCTTCAGATAGCGGCCGGCGATCTGCACCGCCAGGGCGTCGGTGATCACCTTACCCGTCCGCTTCTTTTGCTCCACCCATGCCGTACACGGCATGGCCATCCAGACGGAGCGCCCATTTACGTCGAAGCGTACGTCCACAGCATCGGCATGGCGGGTGGCAATTGCCACCACGTTGGCCGTCCAGCGGCAATGCAAAGACTCGCCGCTCCACGTATCGGTCACCTGGAAGTCTTCGTACATAGCACCACCAGCCTAATGGCACCCGTAGCGCCCTGCAAGGTCAAGCGTCACCTTCGCCCGGGAAAATTCGATCCTGCCTTGAAGCTGCACCAAAACCCTAAACGGGTGCGTCATTTTCTTTGGAAGCAGAACAAATCTTTTGCGCAAGTCTGCGTCCAAAACGTTGTCATATAAGTAACCCCGGCCAACGCCGGATCCCCTGAAGGAGCCTTGCGCTGTGAATCACTCCGACCTCACCCCCTCCACCAAGAACCCAAACCGCATGTACGAGGAGAAGCTCCTGCACCAGAAGCAGCTGCTCGAGTCCACGATGCGCGCCACGGTACGCCAGGGACGGCAGACGATCGCCGAGGACATCCTCGACCCGGCCGACCAGGCCGTCTTTTCCTATGAGAAGGAGCTGCTCTTCAGCCAGGGCTCGCATGGCCATGCCCAGCTCAACCTCGTGAAGCAGGCGCTGCTGCGCCTCGAGGACGGCAGCTACGGCGAGTGCCAGCACTGCGGCGAAACCATCGGCAGCAAGCGCCTGGAGGCGGTGCCATGGGTGCGTTCCTGCATCACCTGCCAGGAGAAGATCGAGCGCGGCGAGATGGACGACTCGGTCCGGGCGGCCTAGGACGGGCTCAGGGCTCAGATAGAGCACCAAGCTCGACGGTGGCCCATTCAAGCCCGGTTTTGGCTCGAGTGGGGAAGCACAAACTCCGAAGCAGATGTCATTCCGACCGAAGCGAACAAAGTGAGCGGAGTGGAGGAACCTGCAGTTCTTCGCAGGATCGGAGAGAACCGCAGGTTCCTCCACTGCGCGGCCTACGGCCGCTCCGGTCGGAATGACAACCCATAACGTGAAGAGCAAGTAGCAGATGCTTGGGGCAACGTTCGAGCTTCGCGGCCCAGGCTGGCCTGGGCATGCGTGGGAGGCCTGCGGGGGCCATCCGGAAAGGGCGGCGTTTTACTGCGCTCTGAGCCCGGAAAGCTGAGCCTTGTATGAGCCCTGTATTTGACCCGCCACCCCTCGAATCCTTACTCTCGAAAGAGAACATTCAGAGGATAGCCATGCAGATCACCGTGCTCGATCTCGAACGGGAGCCGCTAGAATTCGACCTCGCGTTGCCTCCCGGCGCCATCCAGTACGGCGAGGAAGTCGCCCAGACGGGTGACCTTGCCGTAAAGGGACGCGCCGACGTCATCGAGGAGCATCGCGGTCCGCGCGACATCGTCTCCGACATCCGCCTCCGCGCCAGCTACAAGGGCAAGGTCGAAATCGGCTGCGCCCGATGTCTCGAACCGGTTCCGCATGCCGTTTCGGGCGAGTTTGACCTGATCTTCCGCCCTATCGACGCAGAGAAAGACGGTGGCGAACACGCCATCTCGGCATCAGAGACCGAAATCGGTTATTATCAGGGTGGCGGTCTTTCGCTGGAAGACGTGTTGCGGGAGCAGGTGCTTCTTTCCCTCCCCGTTCGAACACTCTGCCGCGAGGACTGCAAAGGACTTTGCCCGCACTGCGGCCGAGATCTGAACTCCGAATCCTGCACCTGCGAAGCGGCTTTGTCCGATCCACGGTGGTCGGCGCTCTCGGACTTGCGCAGCCGGATAAAATCATAGTGTTTACGGTCCTTCGCACCGGCCGGCTGCCTTAAGGCGCCTGAAACAGCGAGGGATACCGCGAAAGGAATCTGCAATGCCTAATCCAAAGCGGCGTCATTCCAAGGCCCGCACTGCAAAGCGTCGCGCGCATGATGCGCTGACCGCAACCGGCATCTCCGAGTGCCCCAGCTGCCACGAGCGCAAGCTCCCTCATCGCGCCTGCCCGAAGTGCGGCACCTACAAGGGTCGCGATGTCCTGGAAGTCAAGGAAGCCAACTAACTGCCGCATTCGATGCTGATTGACATCGCTCTCGATGCCATGGGTTCGGATAAGTCTCCCGAACCCGAACTCCGCGGAGCGATTCTCGCCTGCCGTCAGCTGCCCGTCCGTGTCCACCTGGTTGGGCCGCAGGATATCCTGCGGCGCGGCTTGAAGGACATGCTTGGCCGCGAACGCCTGCCGATCGAAATCGTCCATGCCAGCGAGCATATCGCCATGGACGACAAGGCCGCGCATGCTGTCCGCACCAAGAAGGACAGCAGCATGCGCGTAGGGCTGAAGCTCGTCCGCGAGAAAAAGGTCGCCGGATTCTTTACTGCCGGCAACACCGGCGCTGCCATGGCCACTGCAAAGATGGTCCTGGGCGCGCTCCCGGGCGTCGATCGCCCGGCGCTGGCGCTCATCGTCCCCACGATGTCCGGCTCCCCCGCCATTCTTCTCGACGTAGGCGCGAATGTCGACTGCAAGCCGCAGAATCTGGAGCAGTTCGCCGTCATGGGCGAACTTTACGCGCGCAGTGTGCTCAAGATCAGCCGTCCCCGCGTCGGCGTGCTTTCGGTTGGCGAAGAAGAAGGCAAGGGCAACGACCTCACGCGTGAGGCCTACGCCCTGATCAAGCAGCTTCCTCTCAATTTCATCGGAAACGTCGAAGGCCGCGATATCTATAACGGCAACTGCGACGTGATCGTCTGCGACGGCTTTGTCGGCAACGTGGCCCTTAAGACCTCCGAAGGCCTCACCCGGCTTGTCCGCGAGATGCTCAAGGCCTCGCTGACCTCGACGGTGACCGCGCAGGTAGGCGCTCTGCTCTCACGCAAGGCGTTCAATGCCTTCAAGCGCCGCCTCGATCCCTCGGAGTACGGCGGAGCCCCTCTGCTGGGTGTTCGTGGCGTCTGCATCATCGGCCACGGCTCCTCGAATGACCGCGCCATCATGAATGGCGTCCGCGTCGCCGCGGAGTTTGCCCAGGCAGGCATCAATGAACGGATCGCGACGGAATTCAGCCAGCGCACACCTGAGCCCGCGACCACTGCCGATTCCCTCGGCCTGCCTCTCCAGTAAATCCCGCTTTCTCTCAAGCGCAGAAAAGCCACCGCTGAGCGGTGGCTTTTTCTGCAATTTGAATGGCCAGTCACTGGCCTCCCGAAATGCCTCAGGAGCCCTATGAGCTTCCCTGGCTTGTGCACTCGGCCCGGGCAGAACCTCTTTGGGTCGCTGCTCTCGCGGCCGGTGCGTATCTTTTGGCTCTCGCTTTTTGTTTTGCGGAGCCTGTAACGTCGCTGGCACTTACCTATTAAGCAATCGGTGTGCCAATCTTTGCATCTTTAAAAATCAACGACTTAGATCGAGGCATAGGAGGCAGAGTTCCATAATCTGGAATCCATCCTGCTTTCAGAAAATGGAAAACCATAGTCCGGGATGGATTGCGTGGGGAATGTCATATCGATTTCTGGAAATTCCCTGTCCCACAGGCGGCCTTCGACGAACCCACGTCTCAGAAGCGAGACGTGGGGCACCCGGGTGCTCCTTCTATCAAGGACAGATGCTCTTATGAGCTCGTTGCTCCCCACTCAAGCCAAAACCGGGCTTGCATGGGCCACCGTCGGGATTCTGCGAGCCCACGTCTCAGAGGCGAGATGTCGGGGCCCCCGGGATCGGAATGACAGACGTTTCGGAACTAGCTGCGGAGGGCTCGCTTGCGGCGTTCCTTCTTTCGCGCGCCGAGGAACGAGCTCATTGCGAACCAGAAGAAGATCAGGGCCAGCGCCGCGTAGGTGACAAAATGAACATGTTCATCACCGGCGTGCCAGTTCTGGCGAAGTTTCCATGCGCTCTGTACGAAGAAGAGTCCGAAGATGGCGAAGAAGACTCCGGTGATCTCGAGCCAGAGAACGCCACCGGCATGGACGAATGGTCCCCAGATGGATTCTCCGAAGCGTTTGCCTTCACGCCGGACGGTCCTGGCCGTCTCACCCGCCTGGCGGACGCGCTCTTTATAGACCGGCGCCTGTTGCTGCACATGTTGTGTTGTCTGCTGCGCCGCCTGCGAGGCGCGCTCGCGCAGCATTCCCGAAGCCACCCGCAACCCGACACCCAGCCCGCGGCCTACCCGCTCCGGTTTCATGCAAAAAGTTTAGCAGCCGCCTTTCTGATTCGAATTGCGGCCCTCTCTCATCAGAAGTAAGGTAGAGAGATATAGTAAGGTAGAGAGATATACCGTCTCCGGCCCCTGCCTCGTCGGAATTCCATCGATTCCGTTTCCAGACAGGGCGGAAAGGAAGTCAATCCGTTGAATTCAAATCTCAGGAAGCTGGTCGAAAAGCTGGGAGAAGCGATCCACGAGAGCGTCTCCGAGTCTGAATATATTGCAGGCGTCGTTTCCGACATCCGCAAGCAGGGTTTCGACGTACTCCTCATGCTTGAAGCCACCATTGGCCTCAATGAAGTGGAACAGCAACCTGCAGGCGCATCCGAGCCATCGAATGCACTGAACCAGGAAGGGAATGAGACGTTTACCGCGCAGGATTTGAGCTTCCTCAAATCCCTCCGCATTTCACTTCAGGATGACAAGGAGCCCGAAAGCCAGCTCGATTAGCGGCTGATCTCCGCCCCCGCTCCTGTGGTAGTATCCGCTCGTCCCCGTCTGGCCAAATCACTCTTGCCGTTACCATTAGAGGCCAGGGGACCAAAGAGGATGCGACCGCGTCATGAAAGATACACTCGGCGTTCTGTTAGCAGGCGGTGCTGGGGAACGGCTCTTTCCCCTCACCCGTGACCGCGCTAAACCGGCTGTGCCCTTCGGGGGCAACTACCGGATCATCGACATCACACTCTCCAACTGCATTAATTCCGGTCTGCGCCGCGTCTACATCCTGACGCAGTACAAGGCTCTCTCCCTCAATCGTCATATTCGTGAAGGCTGGACCAGCGTTGTAGCCCAGGAGCTGGGCGAGTTCATCGAAATCCTACCTCCCATGCAGCGCGTGAGCGCCAACTGGTACATGGGCACGGCCGACGCCGTTTATCAGAACATCTACTCCATCGGCGCAGAGCAGCCGAAGCACGTCCTCATCCTCTCCGGCGACCATATCTACAAGATGGACTACGGCAAGATGCTCGAGCACCATAACGCATCGGGCGCCGACGTCACCCTGGCCACGCTCCCGATCGAGCCGCACGAGGTCTCCCGCTTCGGTGTCGTCGAAGTCGAGCGTTCGGGCGAGGTCATCGGCTTCCAGGAGAAGCCCAAGAGCACGAACCTCCGCTCGCCCTTCAATCCGAACATGGTCGACGCCTCGATGGGCATCTACCTCTTCAATACGGATGTGCTGCTCCCGGCCCTGATGCAGGACGCCGAGGATCCTACCTCGAAGCATGATTTCGGGCACAATATCCTGCCCAGCATCCTCGGCAAGTACAAGATTCAGGCCTACAACTTCGTCGACGAGAACAACCAGCATGCCCTTTACTGGCGCGACGTGGGCACCCTGGACGCCTACTATGACGCCAACATGGACATCGCCTCGGTCTCGCCGATCTTCAATCTGTACGACGAGCACTGGCCGATGCGTACCCGCGTGCGCCAGTATCCGCCGGCGAAGTTCGTCTTCGGCGAGCCGGGCCGCACGGGCATGGCCGTGAACTCGATCGTCTCGGCCGGCTGCATCGTCTCGGGCGCGGTGGTGCGCAACTCCGTCCTCTCGCAGGATGTGCGCGTCAACTCCTACTCCGAGGTCGACTCGAGCATCGTCTTCTCGCACGTCAACATCGGCCGGCACTGTCGCATCCGCCGCGCCATTATCGACCGCGACGTTCACCTGCCCGAGGGCACCGTCATCGGCTACGACCAGAACGAGGACAAGAAGAACTACTTCGTCACGCCCAGCGGCCTGACGGTGGTCACCCGTGACCACTCTCTCTATGAGAGCCCGGTCCGGCCGGATTTCCTGCAGCCGAGTTAACGGGCAGCGGGAACGGGTAGTTCTGTATTGGATACTTCGGGGGCGGTTTGGCAGGAAAGACCGCCTCTGGAGACATAAAAGGAAATGCAAAAGCCCCGGAAAAGCGATAAGATTGGTGATTATGAACTGTCTTCTGAAAGAAGATCCTGCTTAAGCGTCGCTCTCCAGCTGGCGCTGCAGTTTTCTTAAATCCCTGAGCAGGTTGTAGTGTCTCTGGTCCGAGACGCACATGAGCGTCCCGCCGGGGCCCAGTTCACGCGCGAGACTCGCGGTCGCCGTATCGATGTGCCTGAATTTGACGGCCTCGTCGTACACATTTCTGCAATCCTGATAAATCTCTTCCCGCATTCCCTTCCGCTTATTCCTGTCCGCGATTGTGGGGCAGAGTCTTGCATTGGCGCAGGCCCGGTTGATGAAGACCTTGATCATCCTTCGTCCGCGCTCGACGGCAGGCAGCTTGTCGCGCTGAATCACGACTTTCTTGAGTAGACGGGCGGCTTCGTCGTATTTGCCCAGCTCGTCGGCGATCCAGGCCAGGTTGTAGAGCCCGCGTACATCTCTCGGATTCAGTTCAAGGCATCTTTCGAGATAGCGTTCGGCCTCCTTGATCTGCGTGCGGGAGACGGGCTCGCCCGCTTTCGAGATGTTTGAGAGGGTGAAGGCCGCCCGCTGAGCGAAAATACGCGCATTCGATTTGTCCATGTCGTTTGCGCGCTGGATGTAGATGAGCGCACGCCGCATGTCGGCCATGTCATATTTGCCTGAATCGACCCTGGCTCGTGCCGAATAGAAGTTTGCGAAGCTGGCCATGATCTCAGCGACGGTCGCGCATTGCGCCTCTGAACCCTCGTGGCTGAAATATTCGAAGGCGGCCAGCGTCATCTCCGCGAGCATCAGCTCCTGCTTTTGATCCTCCGACATCTTGAGATAGGGATCGCTGTGGGTCCAGACCTCCGACATGTCGACTTTGCGCCGGATTCGGAACAGCAGCGCATTCAGCGCCTGCTGCATGCCGAACAGGCTGGGGATGTCAGCGCGGAACTCCCGGCGCTCCTCGCGGGCCTTGTTCAGATCCAGCTCCGCGTCGGCTTTGAACTTGGCAATCTGCTTTTCGAGAGAGCCGAGTGAGCGGTCGGCCTCGGCGCGAGCGTTGTTCAGCCCGAAGGCGGTGAGCAGTCCGAGGAGCAGGGTGTAGAGGCCGTTGCCGACAATCATCTCGGTGATCAGGTGCTCCAGATCGTCGGCGCGCTTGTCTATCTGCTGGGCGCGGCTATCCAGCGCCTTCTGCTCCAGCTCGAGCTGCTTCGTCTGCCTGTCCAGATCTGCCTGAAGACGAGGCAGGTCTCCGCGTTCTTCGACGATGACAGTCGCGGCCGGCGCCGGTGCAGGCAAAGCCCGCGGCGGGTGTCCGACTTCCCAGGCGGCGTAGAGCTTCAGAATCATGAAGCAGGCGAAGGCGAACGTAAGCAGCAAGAGCGCCGTCCCCCATATCCATTTCCGCAGGCCCGACCATTTCCGCAACCACCGCCGTTGCCATCGCCGCATACCGCCTCCGATATGTTCGAATTTCTGTCCGCGCCGCGTTGCCCCCCACACCGTACACTACGAAGACATTGCCGGGTACTTTGTTTTGCCTTCCGGGCACCACGAAGAGCCTGCTCCGGTTGCCCACGGAACCGGAACCGCGCAGGCTGCGTATGGATGTACATGAGCACGGCAGCAACACTTTCGTGGGGCATCGATGGATTCGAAGGATTGGGCGACCGGTTCGGGCTTCGCCGCCCGCAGCCGGCCTCGCAACAGCCGCCGCGGCAGACCTTCGAATCGCATCCCCAACCGGCACGACCGGCGCAGGATCCGGCACGGCCCCGCACCCCCGAACGTCACTCCGACCGTAGCGCAGACCGTGGAGGCCTGAACCGCGCAGTGGAAGCCGACTGGCAGATTGTCGTACAACGCTGTCTCGATGGCGACTCCGCCGCCTGGGCGGAGCTGGTGCGCTTTCACCACCGCCGCATTTATTCTCTGTGCTTCCGGTTCACCGGTTCCGCACAGGATGCCGAAGACCTTACGCAGGACGTCTTCATCAAGGTGTACGGCAATCTTTCCAGCTTCGATCTCACCCGCGGCAGCTTTCAGACATGGATCACCACGCTGGCCCGCAACCTTCTTGTCGATCACTTCCGCCGCACCAAGAACCAGCGGGTGACCGATTCGATGGATGCCGGCTGGGAGGAATCCGAAGAGCTGCCTCTTGCCGGCCGCCTCGCAGCGTCCGGCCCAACCCAGCACGACCGCGCCGCCCAGAAGGAGATCGCACGCATGGTTCAGGACGCCCTGACCCGCATCTCCCCCGAGCTTCGCGAGGCCGTCATTCTGCGCGACCTGCAGGACATGGATTACAAAGAAATTGCCCAGGTTTTGCGCATCCCAGAAGGTACCGTGAAGTCCCGTATCAGCCGCGGCCGGGCGGAACTCGCCCGCATTCTTGAGCGTAATAAAGGCCAGGTGGTTTAAATGTCCGAGCGCAATCCATTCGATCCGCACAGCAAGCCCGCCGGCTCCAACTCCGGCCATGGCATGCGCCGCGACCTCAGCTGCGAGGAATGGGAAGCCCTGCTGGCCGATGCCCTTGACGGCACGCTCCCGGCGGGCGAAGACCGCGTCTTCGACGAGCATGCCGCCGCCTGCGCCACCTGCGGCCTGCTGCTCAGCCAGGCCCGCGATGGCCGCGACTGGCTCGAATTCCTGCATCCCGAACCGGAGATGCCCTCCGACCTCGTCGACCGCATCCTGGGCAAGACCAGCGCCGCCACGGCTGACCGTCCGCTGGCCGTCTACGGCGCGCCAATCGCCGCCGCACCCGGCGTCCTGACCATGCCGGCACGGCGCTTTATGCCGGGCTTCCGGGCGATGGACTCGCGAATGATGATGACCGCGGCGATGGCCTTCTTCTCGATCGCACTCACGCTGAACCTGGCCGGTATCCGCGTGACCAACCTGCGGCTCGCCGACCTGACGCCTGCCAGCATCCAGAACAACCTGACCCGCCAGTTCTTCGGCGCGAAGACCCAGGTTGTGCGGTACTACAACAGCCTCCGCGTGGTCTACGAGTTCGAGTCGAAGATGCGCGAGCTGCGCCAGGACGAAACGACGGAACCCAGCCAGCCGGTCCGTCCCTCTGCGGGACAGGACAAGCCGGCATCCGAGGCTCAGCCGCCCGCGGCCAATCACCATAACGGCGGCAAACTTCTGGCCCTCCCCAACGCGCCCCACTCGGACGATGCCCTGCGTGGTCATCCGGAGCTGGCGTCCACTTCCCATTCCTTCCCCGGCGCGGATGCCCGCCTGCGCCGGAGCACCCCCGACAGCGGAGTCTCCCACCATGAGGTAGTCGCATTGCTCGCTCTGAACACAGACCAGGCAGAAGGGAGCTTGGCATGAACTGCGCAAACCATCCCGAACTTCCCGTAGCAGCCTTTTGCCAGAATTGCGGCAAGCCTCTGTGCACGGCCTGCGTGCGCTCAGTCTCCGGCATCATTTACTGCGAACCCTGCCTGGCCGCGAAGCTTGGCATCGGCGGCGTGCCCGGAGCCGGAACAGGAGCCGCGACTGGAACCGGCACCGCGGCCGGCAGCTACACCGTCTCCGGCTCGCCCTCATCCGGCTACCAGTACACGGTGAACCAGGGCGGCTACACGGCCACCGGCTCGACGAACGGCGATGTGAACTTTACCGCCGCCGGCCCGATTCCGCCGCCGCAGGACGGTCCGAACCCCGGCGCAGCCTTCGCCCTCGGCTTCATCCCCGGCGTAGGCGCCATGTACAACGGCCAGTTCATGAAGGCCATGGTGCATGTGCTGGTCTTCGTGGTGCTGGTCGCGATCACCGACAATCACCCGATCTTCGGCATCTTCATCGCGGCCTGGATCGCGTATCAGATTTTCGACGCGCACCAGACGGCCAAGGCGCGCCGCGACGGCCTGCCGCTGCCCGACCCCTTCGGCCTGAACGAGCTCGGCGACAAGATCATGCCGGGCAGTGCGAAGCCGAGCCCGTTTCCTCCGGCGTCCGCGTATCAGCCGTATCCGCCGGTGCCACCTGTTGCGCCGCCGCCGGGAGCACCCAGCGCAGGATTTACCGGCTCGGCAGGGTTCACCGATCCTTATGCGAACCCGGCTTACACCGGGGTTCCGCCGGTCGATCCAGCGGTCTCCGGCTTTGCCCCGATTCCGCCTGTACCGCCGCAGCCCGCGCCGCGCCGTGAGCCGATCGGAGCCATCATTCTTATCGGACTTGGCGTGCTCTTCCTGCTGAACACACTCGACTTCTTCCGCTTCGACTGGATCGGGCACCTGTGGCCGCTGCTGATCATCGGCCTCGGCGCATGGATGCTGATCCGGCGCAATGCAGGCACGACCTTTTCTGGCCGTAAAGACAAGGACAACGACACGCCGACTCCCCCACCGGCCGGAGGTGCGCAATGAACACCTATCTCTGGATCCACCGCGCCAAGGGGCCGGCCATGCTGGTCATCTTCGGCATCACCGCGCTGCTCAACGAGTGGGACATCCTCTCGTTCGGCAAGAGCTGGCCGCTCTACCTGATCGCGCTGGGCGCCTTCCAGCTGGCCGAGCGCGCGGCGTGGTCACAGGCGCAGGCCTCGGGAGCCGTTCCGTATCCCGATCCCGCAACCTACGGCGCTCCCTATGCGGGCGCACCGGGCTATCCGCCGTACGCCGCGACGCCTTATCCCGGAGCACAGCCGCAGCAGCCTGCCGCACCGACGCCTTCTTCCAGCTCGCTTTCGATCTCCCCTTACGACACCACCCGCGACAGTCAGGATCGGAGCTAAGCCATGGCCGCCGCACCTCCGCCTTTTTCGCCCCGTGACGCCCAGCGGCAGGCCCGCGACTACGCCCGCTGGCAGCGAGAGCAGATGCGCGCCCAGCGCCAGTACTGGCGCGGCTACCGGCGCGCTTCCATCACCGGCCCCGTCGTGCTGCTTACGGTCGGCATCCTTGCCCTGCTCATCGAAACCGGCCATATGAGCGGCTATGCCGTCTGGAACTGGTACTCACGCTGGTGGCCGCTGATCCTGATCGGCGTCGGCCTGGTCTCGCTCGCCGAATACTTCTTCGATCGCGACAACCCGTATGCGGGACGCCGCTCCTTTGGAGGCATCGTCTTCCTCGTGCTGCTCTTCGCTTTTCTGGGATGGGGCACACACCAGGCGCACCACTGGGGCCCGTTCACCGAGCAGTTCGGCAACAACGGCGACGACTTTTTCTCACTCATGGGCGAGGAGCACGATAACGACGTCTCGCTCTCGCAGGCCATCGCCACCACCGGCGCAGTCAGCGTGCAGAACCCGCGCGGCGACGTGACCATAACCGCCTCTTCCGACAACCAGGTGCACCTGAACGCCCACCAGGTGGTACATACGAACTCCGACGACCGCGCGCACCAGATCTTCACCCTGATCACTCCGCGCATCGAGTCGTCCGCCTCGGGTGCAGTCATCACCGTGCCCGGCAACAATGCAGGGCGCGTCGATCTCACGCTCGAGCTGCCTGAGAAGCTGGTGGCTTCCATCAACGCAGGCCATGGCGATGTGACCGTCTCCGGGATGAGAGGCTCGGTCGAGGTCTCCAACAACCACGGCGATGTGAAGTTCGACGACATTACGGGCGACGTGCACGCGCACATGGATCACGGCGATTTCTCCGCGCACCAGGTGAGTGGCCACGCGCTCATCGACGGCCGCGCCGACGACATTACCCTCTCCGAGCTCAAGGGCGAGGTCCTGCTCAACGGCGACTTCTTTGGCGATATCCATCTTGAGCAGATCGGCTCGGCAGTTCACTTCCACACCGGCCGCACCGATCTCGACGCGCAGCACCTGGGCGGCGACCTGAGCATGGACTCCGATGACCTTTCGGCCAGCCAGGTGTCAGGCCCGGTCCGCATCGTGACGCGCTCGAAGAACATCGACCTGACGCAGGTGGCGGGCGATGTGCACATCGAGGACAGCGATGGCGACATCAATCTCGGCGTGGCGCTGCCGCTCGGCAACATCCAGGTGACGAACCGCTCGGGTGGGCTCTCGGTCAGCGTGCCCTCGAGCGCGGGCTTTACCGTCACCGGCAGCACGACGCAGGATGACGACATCGAAACCGATTTCCCGCTCCAGACCTCGGAGTCCGGCGACCGCCGCAGCCTGAGCGGCACGGTGGGCAAAGGCGGCGTAAAGCTCGACCTGACCACCTCGCATGGCACGCTCGAGCTGAAGAAGGGATCGAACCTCGAACTCAAGCCGCCGACTCCGCCGACGCCTCCCACCCCGCCGACGCCGCCAAAGTTGCCGTCCTCGCTGCCCGGTGGGGCGAAGCACCTGAAGGCTCCTGCGGGGCCGGCTCCGACAACTACGGAGCAGTAGGCGCTGCTTCTCCGAAAATGCACACGGGTGAACCCCATGTCTCAGAAGCGAGACATGGGGTTCTTCTTTTGCGGCGTGGATCTCACGTCTCGATCCCCACGTCTCAAGGGCGAGACGTGGGGCACCCGGGTTTGTGTGACGGATGCTTAGATCCGGTGTTCACCACAGAGCGCACGGAGAGGTTCGTGCCTCCCGCCCAAGCGGAGCTTGAACGGGGCACCCTCATCCTCGATTGTGAAGAGAACCGCAGGTCCCTCCACTTCGGTCGGGATGACAACGATTTTAGATTTCGGGAAGAAAAAGAAAACGGCCAGAAGAGGCGATACCTCCGCTGGTCGTTTTGTGACTGACCGCTAACACGAGAGCGACGCGCGAGGCCGGCTCGCTACTGCTTCTTATAGACGATGCGGCCTTCGCTGATGGTGATGGCGACTTCGCCCTGCATCTCCCAGCCGTCGAAGGGGGTGTTCTTCGACTTCGAGCGCGAGTTTTCCTTCTTGAAGACCCACTTCTTCGCGGGATCGAAGATGACCACATCGGCGAAAGAGCCCACTGCCAAAGTGCCGCGGCCCTTGAGGCCGAGCACGGCTGCGGGCTGCGCGCTCAGCAGCGAGATGACGCGATTCAGCGGCATCCGGTGGCGCACATGCAGCACTGAGAGCGTGAGACCCAGCGCGGTTTCGAGACCGGTGATGCCGTTCGGCGCGCGCTCGAACTCCTGCTCCTTCTCATGCGCGGCGTGTGGGGCGTGATCGGTCGCGATCGCGTCCACCGAGCCGTCGAGAATGCCTTCGATCATCGCCGCACGGTCCAGCTCGGCGCGCAGCGGAGGATTCATCTTGGCGTTCGTGTTGTAGCCGGCCACCGCCTCTTCGTTCAGCACGAAGTGATGCGGCGCGACCTCGCAGGTGACGCGCAGGCCGTTGCGGCGCGCGCGGCGGACGGCATCGAGCGCCGCCTTGGTGGAGAGATGCGCCACGTGCAGGTGCGCGCGTGCATCCTTCACCTGCGCAAGCAGCCGCAGGTCACGCTCGACGAGGCTCGACTCGGACTCGACGGTCATACCGCGCAGCCCCATGCGGAAGGCCATCGGCCCTGCGTTCATGGAACAACCGCCGGTCAGGCGCGTGTCTTCGGCGTGCTGGATCACGGGCAGGTTGGCGCGCGCAGCCGCTGTGAGGGCCTCGCGCATGATGCCTTCCCCGAGGATCGGTTTGCCGTCATCGGTGACGCCTACCGCGCCCGCAGCCTTCAGCGAGCCGTACTCTGTGAGCGATTCGCCCATGGAGCCGCGCGTTGCCGCAGCGATGGGGAAAACACGGATGGACGCGCCGCGCTCGGGTGCGAGCATCCAGCGGGTGCGATCCGGCGAATCATTCACAGGCGTGGTGTTGGGCATGCAGCAAACGCTGGTGAAGCCGCCTACGGCTGCCGCAGCGGTGCCGCTCGCAATCGTTTCCTTGTAGCCCTGTCCGGGCTCGCGCAGATGCACGTGGATG
Organism: Silvibacterium sp.; assembly: GCF_047605705.1. Taxonomy (NCBI): domain Bacteria; kingdom Pseudomonadati; phylum Acidobacteriota; class Terriglobia; order Terriglobales; family Acidobacteriaceae; genus Silvibacterium; species Silvibacterium sp. The sequence continues at coordinate 20,984 of NZ_JASGFD010000034.1, forward strand.
TCGACGAGTCCGGGAGCCACGACGAGGCCCTTCGCATCGATAATCTCCGCACCCGGGGACTTGATCTTGCCCGGCGCATCGATGGCGGCCACGCGGCCTCCGTCGAGCAGCACGTCCTTCAGCGCGTCCACATTGTTTACAGGATCCAGCAGCCGTCCGCCGCGAATCAGAATCGCCGTCATTCGGCCCTTCCCTTCTTCTTTGCCGCGGTCTTCGCAGGCGCCTTGGCTGCCTTTGCCGCGACCTTGGTCTCAGCCTTCGACACAGACTTTGACTCGCGTGGGGGCAGCGCGCGTGCAATCAGCGCCATGCGGATGGCCAATCCATGATGCACCTGCTCGGCAATGACCGACTGCGGGCCATCGGCCACGCTGCTGGTGATCTCGAGTCCGCGGATCATCGGACCGGGGTGCATGATGACCGCCTTCGGCGCGTGCGCGGCGATGCGCTCGGCATTCGCCTGGTAGCGCGACTTGTACTCTTCGAGATCGATGGAGAGGCCCGCAAGCCGTTCGGCCTGGATGCGCAGCATCATGACGATCTGCGACTGATCGAGTGCCTTCTCGAAATCGCGTTCGATGGTGATTCCGGGGCCTATGGAAGCGGCCGTTTCGGGCAGTAGCTGCGTGGGTCCGCAGAGGAGGACACGCGCGCCGAGGCGCGGCAGCAGCAGCGCGTTCGAGCGGGCCACACGGCTGTGGAAGATGTCGCCGCAGATGGTGACGGTCACGCCTTCGAGCAGCTTGTCGGTGACCGGCTCGCCGCTCTTGCCGAGCGCCCGCAGAATGGTGCGCAGGTCGAGCAGCCCCTGTGAGGGATGCTCGTGCATGCCGTCGCCCGCGTTGAGCACCGGCAACCCGGTTACGTCGGCCAGCAGCTGCGCCGAGCCCGAGTAGGGGCTGCGCAGGATGATGCACTCCGCGCCGAGAGCCTTGAGCGTGATGCCGGTGTCCTTGAGCGATTCGCCCTTTTCAATGCTCGACGACTGCGCGCTCACCAGCGAGGTGTCCGCGCCGAGCGCCTTGGCGGCCAGCTCGAAGGAGGTACGGGTGCGGGTGCTCGACTCATAGAAGAGCAACGAGACGCGGCGCTTGTAGAGCCGGTCCGCGCGTTCGATCGCATCCTGGGATTCGAGTTCGTCGGCCAGCGCGAGGATCGCGCCTACATCTTCGAGCGACAGGTCGCCCACTTGCAGCACCGATCCGGCAGCTACATGGTTCTCTTTCACCGGCGACGTCAGCGGTTCAGCCGCCGTCGGTCGCACTGCGGCGCTCTTGCCGCTTTCTCTTAAGGTAGGCATGGAAACTCAGAATCCTTAACAAGGCAAGCTATCGCTCGACCCAACAATACTCAAACGATCCCCTAACGATCATCGAGCGGGTGGTTATTCCACCCGCTCCACCAGCACTACCTGCTCGTCGTTATCGATTTCGCGTAACTTCACTTCAATAATCTCGCGGCTCGAGGTCGGCACCTTGCGGCCCACGAACGTCGCCTCGATCGGCAGCTCGCGATGCCCGCGGTCGATCAGCGTGAGCAGCTGCACCCGCCGCGGCCGTCCGAAGTCGAACAAACCATCCAGCGCCGCGCGGATCGTGCGTCCCGTGTACAGGACGTCATCCACCAGCACGATGTTGCGGTCCGCCACGTCGAAGCCCAGCGAGCCCTCGGCCACCACGGGCCGCGCGCTGTGCGTCGAAAGATCGTCGCGATAGAACTGGATGTCCAGCACGCCAGTGTCGATGGTCCGCTTCTCGATGGCGCCGATCAGCTTCGCCAGCCGTTCGGCCAGCGGCACACCGCGCCGCTTGATGCCGACCAGGCCAAGGCGGTCCGCGCCGTTGTTCTTTTCGATGATCTCGTGGGCAAGGCGCACCAGAGTGCGCTCAATCTCGGAGGCCGACATAATTCGGCCCTTTTCGCGCAATTGCGGTTTTTCTTGGGACATAAGGTAGGCTCTTGCCGGATGATACGAGGCTGCGCAGCGCTGGGCAAGTCACTGCAGGACCATTCTGTATGCGAAGCTATTCTGCCTGCGTTCGCGAAGCCAATCTCTATCGTATTCAGGAGCTCCGCGCCGTCCGGCTGCCGAAGCCCGCAATTCTCACACCGATTGCGCCGCCCGCCGCGGCAAAAAGCAACATGGCCAGCGCCGACCCGGCCGCGCCCATCAGGGCCATGGCCGCCGTGCCGTCCGGAGTAAGCCAGAAATGCAGGAACCAGGGAATCGTTGCCGCCGCCTCGGGGTTGGAGTGCGCCATCTGCGTGGTCATCTGCTGACCCAGCTCCTGAAACTGGCGGTCGATGGATGCGCCGTTGTGCAGCAGGTAGCGTTTGAGCACCATGGTGAGGCCGTCCGCGGCATTCGCGACGAAGGCGGCCATCACGCCCAGCAGGCCACCGATGCGCCAGCCCGTGCTCCGCGCGGGCATCAGCCCGGTGCGGCGGCGATAGAGCGAGATCGCCATGATTCCACCGCCGATGACCCACAGCGCGCCGAAATCCAGCAGCGACGAAAGAATGCCTACCGGAAGGGCAAGCATCGCGGCAGTCAGAATCGCCGGCTTCCAGAGCACCACGCCCGGATCGCGGCCCGGCGTAAAGGAGGATCCCTGGCCCAGCGTTTGCACGCTCGCAGCCTCATCCGTCTCCTCTACCGGCTCGTAGCGCAACTGGGGCGCGCCGCAATGCGGACAGAAGGACTCGGACGTATTCAGCGCCGTACTACAGCGATGGCAGAGCATTTCCACACTTCGACCCTATCTCAGCGCGGCAACCGAGCGCAATCACCCGCTGCCGTCTCCCGCCCACTCGGGCCACACCGTGGTGACCGGCCGCGAGGGTGGAGGAACCTGCAGTGAGGCGGCTCGCCCCGGAATATCCTCGCTGCGCGGGCCAGACTGCAGGTTCCTCCACTCCGCGAGACGATACAACCGTCTTACTCCGGTCGGAATGACAGGCTTCTTTAGAAATTCTGCCAGATGCAGGCAATCAGAAACTCTGTCGAGACGGCCTTAGCTTTCGCGCTGAGAGCATACGTTCGAACGCCCTTCAGTTCGAGTCCTTGTCGTCCTCGCTCACGCTCGTGGGCAGCTGCAGCTCGACCAATGTGAATTTTGTGCCCGTACCATCGCTCTGCTGCACGGCGAAGATGTGCTGGTGATGCCGCGAGCCGGCCTTGAGCGAAAGCTCTCCGTCATGGAGGACGTGGACGTTCGTCTTGTTGCCGTCGTTATCGCTGCAGTTCAGGCCTTCGCGCGTCACTGTCGGCGTGCCTACCGCATCGTTGCCCTTGCAGCGCACGACGTCACCATAGCGGCCGAGCGCTTTCTGGTAGAAGGACACCACTGCGTCCTGCGAATCCCCTGTGTGATAGGTCACCGCACGTACGCGAATCTGCCACTCGCCGAAGCCGAGATGGACATCGGCTGAATTGTTGCCGTCCTTATCCGCGGCGATCGTTGAACCCGGATACACCGGCAAACCTACGTCCGCGGCTGTCGTCTGGTCCGCCTTCACGTGCAGGCCGCCGAGCGGCGTGTCGATCTTGACGTTCTTTTCCTTGCCGTTGTCGTCCTTATCCACCTGCACACGGCAGCCCGCCGTCATCAGTACCGCCAGCGCCGCAGCGCATGCCACCATTGCTCGTTTCATCCCGGCCCCCACAAAACCAACTTGAGCGAAAGATACGCGATTCCTGGCGCGATCGTTCCTTTTTCTCTCCGGCGCAGATAGAAATGGCCGATCACGATTCATCACACACGTCGCAGCGATCGTGCAGGAACGAGATCACGGACGTGATGCTCAAGAGCTTCCTCATGAGGAAAGACCAGAGAGGTGAGCGGCATCCGGTGGCAGAATGGAGGCTATGGGGATGATCGAGGAAACCTGGCAGGTGATCCAGGACTTCCTCGCGCCGGAGCTGCGCGCTGTTTCTGTGCGCATCGAGACGATGGAGCGCCGTCTGGATGGGCGCATCGATGGATTGGGGCAACGAGTCGAAGCGCTCGAGCATCGTGTCGACTCACTCGAACGCCGGATGGACGATCGCTTTTCCAGTCTGGAAGTCCTGATACTCCGCCAGTTTCAAGAGCTGAAAACTTCGATGGAGGTCGATAGACGCCTCTCGGCATTGGAGAACAAATTCTCCGAACCGCCGCCCAAAGCATCCTGAAACCCTATTCCGTCCAGTGACGGATACAAATTCCCGATCGGCCGTGAACCCTTCTCTGCACCACACCCTGTGCAGAAATCGCTTGCCCCGGGCTGCTTCCCATGGCCTATACTTTTCTCTGGAAGCGGCTGGGGCGAAGGCGCGGCGAGAATCGCTCTCGCGGGCCAGCCTGGAATGCAGTCCCCTCTTCTCAGGTGCAGATGGCCAAAAACGCGTCCCAGCGGCAAACCGGTCCCGAAGCTCCGATCCCCGACAAGCTCTATTTCCGTATCGGTGAAGTCGCGAAGCTGTGCGGTATCGAGGCCTACGTCCTTCGTTTCTGGGAATCCGAATTCCCCCAGCTACGCGTGAACAAGAGCGGCACCGGCCAGCGTCTCTATCGCCGCCGCGATGTCGAACTCGTACTCCGCATCAAGAGCCTGCTCTACTCCGAGGGCTACACCATCGCCGGCGCGCGGCAGGTCTTTGCCGCCGAGGCCAAGGAGCCACGTAAGAAGGCCCAGGCCGAGCTTCCGCTGCCCGGCCATGCCGCGGTGTCTAACGGCGCGAACGCGAGTGGCAGCAAAACCGGCAACGAGGCCGCTACGCAGGCGATCGAGGCGCGGCTCAACAGGCTCCGTGCTGAATTGAAAGATATTCTGGGGCTGCTCTCGGGCCCACCCGAGGCCGCGTCCGCGCGTCCGAACCGCCATGCGGGACCGCGTGAGGTCCGCACAACAAAAACTCCGGGACCGAGCCTCTTCGACGCTTAGAAGCATCTTTTAAGGCTTCGCGATGAGGCTGTTTGCACCCCACTCAAGCCAATACCGGGCTTGCATGGACCACCGCCGGCATTCTGCGAACCCATGTCTCAAAATCGAGACATGGGGCACCCGGGGTTCTTTCCTCCACAAACACAAACTGTCATTCCGACCGGAGCGGACGCAGGCCGCGGAGTGGAGGAACCTGCAGTTCTTCGCTGGACCGGATAAGACTACAGGCGGTTTTCTCTCCCACCGAAGCGGAGCTTGGATGGGGCACCCGGCATTCTGCCATTCTGCGAACCCATGTCTCAAAGTCGGGACATGGGGCACCCGGCGCGTCGGGGAGCCCGGTTCGCTCCGGTCGGGATGACAAGCCTGCTCACCGCGCCTGTCGATATACCTCTACCGATGGCTCTGGTATTCGCCCAGCTCGGACTCGATTTCGCCGGTATTCATGAAGCGCTCCATGGCCTGCATCGCGCAGCCCTGTCCGCAGAGGTGGTAGATCTCCTGGCTGCGGCTCTCGGCGATGTTCCAGGGCATCAGCGTGAAGCGGCCGGACGGCTGTCCTTCCTCAAAGCAGGGGACATCGCCGACGATCGCCATCCACCAGTGATTGGCCTCGCCCTTCTTTTTCCCGCAAATGTCACATGTAAACGAGACGTCCCAAACCATATCCAGCCCCCGCACTCCGCGCGGCGGTGTCCCGCCGCCGGACATTTCCTCACTATGCACCAGCTTTTGGCCGGATGCACGTCAATTTCTTGCCTCTGACTACGACTTCCGTTCCATTCAGGTCAGCCGGACGGCGATACCCGTCTCTGCCTGCAACTGCTTCAGCAGGTCCGCCTGGCTGGACTGCGGCAGCTCGAAATCCACGTAATTCTGGCGTCCCGAGCCGTCGCGGTAAATGATCCGGAGCAGGTGATTCGCCATGAAAAACTGTAGCCCGGAGATCTGCCCATAGGGAACCGTCCGCTGCACCGCTTCCTTCACCACGAAGAGCACATTCTTCGAGTCGGCATCGAGGTTCAGCGTGCCTTCCCGCTGTTCCGCCTTGCCGGACTTTACCTGGTCGGCCGGAACCGTCACCTTGACCTTCGGATAGGCTGTCACCGCGCTCTCGGCCAAAGCCGTCATCCCGGACATAAGGCCGGACATAAAACCGGCGCACACCACCACCGTGGCGAGTCTCCTGTACATGCAGGTCACCTTTCGTCGTATAAAACTGCCTGTTGATTGGACTGCAGAAAGCCGCTTCAGGCGTCTTTCCTGAAATCCAGCCGGCTACACGGCCTTTGCCGCCCGCCGCGCCTGGATTTCGATGTACACGTGAATCAACGAGAGCGCTGCCGGGGTTACACCCGGAATGCGGCTCGCCTGCCCGATGGTCGCAGGACGCACGCGCAGCAGCTTCTCCTGCATTTCGCGCGAGAGCCCGCTGACGGCGGCGTAATCGAACCACTCAGGGATGGCCTTGCCCTCGGCCTTCTTCAGCTTCTCCATCGAGCGTTTCTGCTGGTCGAGGTACCCGGCGTACTTGATCTCGGTCTCGACCGACTTGATCTCGTTGCGCACCTGCGCGGTCAACGTGCCTTCTGTCTGCTCGAGCCATGCGGCGAAACGCTCGTCCTGCTCTGATTGCTGGAGCGTGACCAGCTCTTCGCGGATCAGAGGATAGAGTGCTTCGATGGTCGCCTCGGGCCGCTTGAGCACCTGCGCGTAGGTGTGGCCCTGCAGACCTGCGGAAGCAATCTCCGGCACGCACCCGGTTACGCGCTCCGGCACGACCTTACGCGCGGTTAGCAGCTTTTCGAGCGCCACCGCACGCGCCTGCTTGGCCTCGTACTCGGACCACGCCTCGTCCCCGATGAGGCCCAGCCTGCGGCCATAGGGCGTGAGGCGGCGATCGGCGTTATCGATGCGCAGGTGCAGGCGGAACTCCGCCCGCGAGGTGAACATGCGGTAGGGCTCGTTGGTGCCCTTCGAGATGAGGTCGTCGATCAGGATGCCGGTGTAGGCTTCGGTGCGGTCGAGCGTGAACGGAGCGAGACCGCGCACCGCGAGCGCCGCATTGATGCCCGCCATGATGCCCTGGCACGCCGCCTCCTCGTAGCCCGAGGTGCCGTTGATCTGGCCGGCAAGATAGAGTCCGCGGAAGCTCTTCACACGCAGCGAGCGGTCGAGCTCGGTCGGGTCGATGGCGTCGTATTCGATGGCGTAGCCGGGCCGCAGCATCTCGGCGTTCTCGAGGCCGGGGATCGAGCGCACAATCTGCCATTGCACTTCCATTGGCAGCGATGTCGACATGCCGTTGACGTAGACCTCGTGCGTGTTCAGCCCCTCGGGCTCGAGGAAGAACTGATGCTGCGCCTTGTCGGGAAACTTCACGACCTTGTCTTCGATGGAGGGACAGTAGCGCGGCCCGGTGGCCGAAATCTGCCCCGAGTACATGGGCGAACGCAGCACGTTCTCGCGAATGATCGCGAGCGTCTCGGGCGTGGTGTAGGCAATGTGGCAGGAGATCTGCCGCATGGGCAGCGTCTTCGTGCGGAAGCTGAAGGGCGTCGGATCGGCATCGCCCGGCTGCTCTTCGAAGCGAGCCCAGTCGATGGTGCGGCCATCGAGACGCGGCGGGGTGCCGGTCTTGAGGCGGCAACCGCGCAGGCCCAGCCGTTTCAGCGATTCGCCCAGCAGGATCGCAGGCGGCTCACCGCTGCGGCCGGCAGGATACTGCTCTTCGCCGCAGTGAATCAGTCCGTTGAGAAAGGTGCCCGTGGTGATGACGGTCGCGCCGGCGAGGATGGTGCGTCCGTCGCGCAGCTTGACGCCGACGATGCGAGGCTCGCCTTCGCCTGTGCTCTCTGTGGGGTTCTCGATGACCACATCGATGACTTCGGCCTGCTTGATGAACAGGTTCGGCTGCGACTCCAGCACCTCGCGCATCTTCACGCGATATTGCTGTTTGTCGCACTGCGCGCGCGGCGACCAGACGGCCGGTCCACGCGAGGTATTCAGCAGGCGGAACTGGATGCCGACCGCGTCGGCCACCTCCCCCATGATGCCGCCGAGCGCATCCACTTCGCGGACAAGATGCCCCTTGGCGATGCCGCCGATGGCGGGGTTGCAGGACATCTGCGCGATGAGGTCGAGGTTGAGGGTGAACAGCGCCGTGCGCAGTCCCATGCGCGCCGAGGCCATGGCTGCCTCGCAGCCGGCATGCCCCGCGCCCACGACCAGCACGTCGTATTGTTCGGTGAAAGCCATTGCAGACTTTATTTTATCGTGGGGCCGGCAGAATCCGCCCGGTTCCCGCCTGCCCGGTGCGTCCGGCTAACGATCGCGTCAGGCCAGCGATTCCGCCGGCGTCACCGGATGGAAGATGAACTCGGCACGGCATTCCAGGCAATGGGAATCGAATCCGCCTTCCGATCCGCTCTCTCTCGGCGTGCGATTTGCGATCGCGGCACCCCCGCATTCCTTGCAGTAGATATAGTCGTGTTCTTCGTGGAAATTTATCGCCATACGCTCCCCCTCTGGCAGCAGCAATCAGGATGAGAGTGATACTAGGGAGTCGGTTGTGCACCTGACCATTGCCAGAAGGAGGCAGGGCATCCCACGAAAGCCTGAGTGGCTTTGCCCCTTGGGGCAATCGGCTCACATCACATCTCGGCTTTGAGATGTGGGACGCAAGATCTCAGAGCTGGACGATCTGCAGGCCGGGGATTAGCTGGAAGTGCTTTACGTTGAGGGTGGCCACGCCGAAGCCGAGATGAAGGGCCGTCGCTCCGATCAGGAGGTCTTCGAAGCCAATCACAATGCCTCGCGCCGCCTGCTCGCCTTCGATCTTTCCCGCGAGTTGTGCAATTTCCAGTGAAAATGGATGCACAATCAGATCCTGCAAAGCCCCTTCCGCGAAGATGCGTCGCCTCTCGCGTTGTTCGCTCGTTCTTGCGCGAAACATGCCATGCGTAAGCTCAACGACGCTTACGGCTGAAAGCGCTACATCAACTTCCCCGTGCAAGGCCCGCACCCTGCGAAGAATGCCTTCGACAGGCTCCCTGCGACGCTCGCTGGCAATCAGGATAGAAGTGTCTAGAATGAACCCCACGGGATCAGTCCCACGCTGAGGTGTCGCGGGGCTTACGGTTGCGGATGATCTCTTCGAGATCGGCTGCAAACTCAGCATCCATCACGGACTCATAGCCCAGCTCTTTCGAGCGTGCCTCGGCCAATGCAATGGATTCAGAAATGGATCTGCGCGGTAAGGCTGGCGCCTTCAACACCGCCACGGTCTTCGGTCCATCTTCGATCACGACTTCCGCACCCGCGCGCACCTGCTCCAGCAGATTCGCGAAATCGCGCGCTGCCTCGGCTGCCGAGATGTGAATCGTTGCCATGCCCTTCATGATAGTCCCGAAGCAGGAGCCCGCACAGGGAAAACACCCCTTAACAAATATCCTCCATGCTCCACAAAAGGCGCAGAGAGGGTCGTGCCTCCCGCCCAAAAGCAGAGCCTGGACGGGGCACCCTCATCCTCCCGAATTTGCAGTCTTTGTGCTTGGGAATGAAACAGCCCAAAATAAAAGCGGCGGCCCGAAGGCCGCCGCCGGAGTTTCTCTTGCAGGTTTAGAAGTCGAGCTTCAGACCCAGCTGCACCTGGCGCTGGCTGTACACGAAGTTCGAGTTTGCATTCGTTACCGAGCCGAAGCCCGACTCGCCGCTCACGCCGCCCGTCGTCGAGAACGGGTTGTAGACCAGGTTCGAGCCCGAAATCGAGTAGGCCGTCGAGGTCACGCCCGTTACGTTGACGTGGTTGAAGACGTTGAAGACTTCGCCCAGCAGCTCGACGTTGAAACGCTGGCTGACGGGGAGGTCCTTTTCGAGGCGAAGATCGACGTCCGCCGTCTTCGGCTGCATGTAGGTATCGCGGCCGATCTGGGTCAGGTAGGTCGAGGTGGCCGAGCCGTTCATGCCCGAGCTCGCCGCAGCGTACGTGTAGTTGCCGTAGGTCTCGCTGGGCTGGGTGCCGGTGATCGCCGCCGAGTAAGGCAGGCCATTCTGAATCTGGATGACCGGATTCAGGTGCCAGCTGTTGATCAGGTACTTCTTCCAGTCGGCGGCGTTGCCCGGATAGTTCAACAGTGCCCAGGCCACGAAGCGGTTCGGCACGTTGAAGGTCGAGTTGCCGTAGTTCGCCCGCGGATTGTTCCACGGATCGTACCAGTTGTTCGTCGAGGGCGAGGTGCTCTCGTTCTGGTTGAAGTCGAGCGCGTGCGACCAGGTGTAGTTCACATCGAACTGGGCGTACTTGTTGCTGCGGTTGGTGAAGTCGACCGCCAGCGCGTTGTAGCTCGAGTTGATGTTGCTCACCACCTCGGTGACCGAGCCGAAGTCCGGATTCACGTAGGTGTTGATGGTGCTGCCGCTCTTCGGCTTCGCCGTCTTGGCGTAGACGTTCGAGGTGATGGTGGTGCCACAGGCCAGCGGTCCGCAGCTGCCGCCGGAGGTCTTCGGCGTAACCGTCAGCGTGGTCTGATACATGGTCGCCTGCGCCGTGCTGGTGGAAGTCGCCAGCGACGAGGGATTCAGGTTCAGGTTGAGGAAGTTCGGCAGCTCGCGGGCCGTCGAACCGAGATAGCTGATGGTGAAGGTGTTGCCGTGGCCGAAGTCCTGCTGCACGCTCAGGTCGAATTCCTGCGTCTGCGGGGCCTGGAAGTTCTTGGCGAAGTAGTCCAGGCTCGGCGTCGGGAAGGTGCCGGTGGAGATGACCTGCGGGAACTGCGGCACGGTCGCGCTCGCCGCGTCACCGTAGATGGAAGGCACGGTGTACTGGCCGAGCGGGCTGCCCGTGGCTTCATACGTGTTCAGGATGATGCCGTTCAGGATACGGCCGTAGTAGAGGCCATAACCGGCGTGGACCACCATCTTGCCCTGGCCGTAGGGATCCCATGAAAGACCTACGCGCGGACCGATGTTGTTCTTGTCGCTCGGCTGGTTCGCGGTCGGCGCATAGGGATACTTCTCGGTCGCGATCAGCGAAGGGAATGGCGGCGGAACGTGCTCGTAGTCGTAACGCACGCCCACGTTCAGCGTGAGGCGCGGGGTCAGCTTCCAGTCATCCTGCACGAAGAAGCCGTAGTCCATAGTGGTGATGGTGAACTTCGGCGTACCGAAGCCCTGGGTGAAGCCGTAGTAGCAGGGATCGCCGCCCAGGCCCGTCTGCGATTCGGAGCTGTCGCAGGTGCCGCCGGGCTTCAGGATGTCCGCGAAGAAGTCCGAGAAGTAGGTGTAGGTGTACACACCGTTGCTCTCGTAGAGATTGTTGATGGTGTCGGCGTTGCGCAGGATATCGAAGCCGAACTTGATGTTCTGGTTCTTGTAGGTCCAGTTGGCGGTGTCGCCCAGCTGCGTCTTGCGCTCGTCCGGATAGGCCGCGCGGAAGGAGTAGTACGGCATGCCGGCGGTGAAGCCGTTGTTCGTCGCGCCACCGTAGATGGAAAGCTGCACGGGCACGCCGGTGGAGTTGGTGAGGTAGTCCTGGGTGAAGGCGCTGTGGGCCTGCTGGCCTTCATCGTCCAGCTCGCGGCCGTACTGGAAGCGCAGTTCGTTCGAGAGCGAGGGCGAGAAGACGCTGGCCAGTTCGGCAAGGCCGTAGTCGAGCTTCACGAAGTCGGTACCGAAGGTGTCGACGGCGTAGTTGTTCGAGGTCTGGGTCTGCACGCCGCCCGGCGAATCCCAGCGCAGGCGATGGTAGAGCAGGCTCAGGTGCTCGGTGCCGGAGATCTGCCAGTCGAGCTTGGGGGTGTTCAGCACTTCATCGCCGGTACGCGGCGTGGTGCCGAGGTCGTCGAGCAGGCCGGGCGTGCTCAGACCGGTCAGCGTCGAAACCGCCGAGCCGTAGAGCAGCTGATCGTAGTGAAGCGCCGCGGTGGCATAGCTGCCGCCGTACACGCGCCAGGCCAGGGCGCAGGCGCCCGCGTCGCCCGCCGAACCGCTGCCGGTAAAGCTCGATGCCGTAGAGGTGGAGGTGCAAGCCGCGCCGGTCGGCAGGCTCGTGTCCGCGTACTGGTTGAAGAAAGCGCTCGGAGAAGCCGGCTTGGCTACGCCGGGGAAGTTACGGCGGTACTGGTCATAGGCATAGAACCAGAAGAGCTTGTCCTTGAGGAGCGGACCGCCGGCGCCGAAGCCCCAGCGCTTGCGCCAGTCCTTGGGCTGGAAGGGCTCGCCGGTAACGATGTTCGGAGCGCCGCCCGAAGCGGGCTCGGTCACGCTGGTGAAGGTGGTGAACGGGTTCAGCGCGCCCCAGTCGTTGTCGCGATCGTAGAAGTAGGTCTGGCCGTGGATCTGGTTGGTACCGCTCTTGGTAATGGCGTTCAGTACGCCGCCTGCCGCGCGGCCGAACTCGGCCGAGTAAACGCCGGTATTCACCTGGAACTCGGCAATCGCGATCTGCGAGGTCGAGTAGCCTTCACGCGTACGTCCGCGCTCTTCCGAGAAGAAGGCCTGGTTGTCGTCCGCGCCGTCGATTTCGACGTTGTTGAGCAGCGGGCTGATGCCGCGGAAGCTGATGAGACCGAAGCCGTTCGCGTCCGCCACGGCACCGGGCGTCAGCAGCGCCAGGTTCGACCAGCGGCCGCCGTTCAGCGGCAGGTTCACGATTTCCTTCGAGGTCAGGGTCTCGGAGATTTCCGGAGACTCGAACTTGAGCACCGGCGCTTCGCCGGAGACCGTCACCGACTCACTCGTGGAACCGGTGTTCAGCGAGGGATGCAGCTCGGTGAGCGAACCGACGGTGACCGCCACGCTATTCGCGTTATAGGTACCGAAGCCGCTTGCGGTGATGGTGACGGTGTAGGTGCCGGGGTTGACCAGCGGGGCCTTGAAGTAGCCGCTCGCGTCGGTCGTCAGCTTGATTTCGGCATTGGTGCCATCGTTGTGCAGCACCACATTCGCGCCGCCGATGACAGCGCCCGATGCGTCTTCCACCGTTCCGGCGATAGCACCCTGGGTCGTCGACTGCGCCATGGCCGAGGTCCAACACAGACCGGCCAGCACCAGCGAGAACACACAGCCACGAAAACCGCGGCTACGGCTCATACGATTCTTCATTCTCTTGGCTCTCCTAAAAAACTGCTTCCTGCTTTGCGGCCATTTCGATATCCCGGCCGCTTCTCTACGGTGTGGCTCGCAGCTCTAACCCGGCTTAGCCCATCCCACGGGGCAAAAGTCAGCACGCAGCAAAGCTGTTCTCACGGTCCTACCGCAGCAGGATTTCCAATCCTGCCTATCTACGTTGCCACAGTCTTATAAATAGTTTGTGACAATCTGAAACAATTGCCGCTTGATCCCCGTCAATGGCAACGCACACACCTGATCCGCGAGAACTGCTTGCGCGAAGGCAACAACCCTAGAATCTAAGCTTTACCCCGGCCTGCAGCTGGCGCTGCCGGTACGCGGCCGAGGTGTTCGCCGAGGTCACGGTTCCGAAGGCCGACTTCCCCGTCGCCCCGCTCAGATAGGTCAGCCGGCCATCATTCGTCTCTGTCGCGCTGTTATCGGCGTAGTAACCGATCGTTTCGATCGAAGTCACATTCTGGTGATTGAGCGCATTGAAGGCCTCGGCCATCACTTCGAGTGAAACGCGCTCGGTCAGCGAGGTCCGCTTCGCTACCCGCACATCCATATTGGTCACTGGTGGGCGGCGATACGTGTTCCGCCCAATCCAGGGCACGAGGTTGCCGCCTCCCAGCCCGTTCAGGCTCTCCCCCAGCCCGCTGATCGGAACATAGGAGCCCGTGATGACGCCGGGATCGTCGATGGCCGCGCAATCCGCGCCGGACTGCAGCCATTGCTCATAGGAGCAGGCCAACGCCGGGATGGAGCCGGTCGTCTGCATGGAGTACGGTAGGCCGCTGCGCCACTCGCCGGTCATGGCCAGGGTGTAGCCGGTGAAGGCGCGGCCGGCCCACTTCTTGAAGTGCCAGGGCTCGTGCAGCACCACCTGCCCGGCGATCCTCTGACGCGCGTCGAAGCTCGACGCCGCCCATTCGAGGCCCGGTTGCAGCGGGTCGTAGAGGCCGCTTTCCGTCACCAGCGCCGATGTCGCCGGGTTGCCGTCCCACGCATGCGCGTAGGTGTAACCGATGTTGAACTGCATCGCACCCTGCCGTCGCGTCAGCTTTAATGTGCCCGCCTCATACTTCGCGTTCGTCTCGCTCTCCAGCGCGTAGATGGCGTCGTACGCCGGGTTCAATCGCTTGTAGTAGAAACGACTGTCGTGCTCGACCGACGCATCGAGAGGACCGAGGTGATCGGGGTCGTCGATGGTGTAGCGGATGGTTCCCGTAGTGGTGAGGTCTACGTTGCGATCTACCACCTTCATCAGCTCGCGGCTCAGCGCGACGATGCCGCTGAGGCTCACCACCGTCTGCCTCCCGACGCGCTGCTGCAGCGTCGCCGCGCCCTGCATCACCTCGGGGTTCTGGAAATGGCGATCGAAGTACACGGCCTGGGGCACGATCGGCAGCACGGAGGAGGCGCCAAAGACATAGGGAAACGGCGGCGCGCCCACATCGAGCGGCTTGGCGTAGTAGCTCTGCGCGCCCACGCCGCTGCCCGTGAGCGTGACCGCGCTATACACCGCCGCGTTGGGGATGCGCCCATACGCAACGCCCGCGCCCGCCTCGATGACGGTGCGGCCGGAGCCGAAGATGTCCCACGCGAATCCGGCGCGAGGACCATAGTTGTTGCGATCCTGCGGCAGGAAGCCGGTCTGTGGCAGCGCCGCGTTCACGACCGTCCGATTCGTATCCGGCAGGCGCTCGCGCTCGTAGCGCACACCGGCCGAAAGCGTCAGTCGCCGCGTCAGTTTCCACTCATCCGAGAGATACGCGCCGTAATCTTCTGTTTCGATCGACCAGTCCGGCAGGCCCACCGTCTGCCGGTAGTACGAGTAGCAGGGATACTTCCCTGCCCCGGTCGAAGAGCCATCGCAGGAGTCCGGCGCGATCAGGTCCGACATGAAGTTCAGCAGCGAGGAATACGAGTACGCGCCGGTCTGCCCGTTTAGTCCGTCGATCACGTCCTGCACGTGCCCGTAATCGAAGCCGAGTTTCACGGCGTGCTTGTGGTGAACCCACGAGATGCCGTCCACGAACTGCTGGCGCTGCTCGTCCGGATAGGCGCGCTTGTCGCTGGCCGTACGCGTGCCGAAGGTGAAGCCATTCGTACGGTCGACGGCCACCTGCGGTGCCAGCCCCCATGCGGCGCTGGTCAGCGTCTGCTCGAAGGCCGCCGGCTTGCTCGGAAGCTGCGCCAGCCGCTCGCGGCTGTAGCCGAAGCGCGCCGCGTTGAGCAGGCTGGGGCTCACGGTGTAGGTCCAGCCACCTATGGCGGTTTCGCTGGTCGTCGAGCTGGTCCCGAAGCTACCCACGCCGTAGGTCTCGGTCGCCGCGGCCAGCGCGCCGTTGGTCGATTTGCGGCCCATCCCGCCTGCCTCCAGCAGCAGGCTGTGGCGATTGTTCGGCCGCCAGTCGAGCCGGGCGAAGCCGTTCTCCTGGTTCGCGGTGCGCGGGACGTTGCCCAGCATCCCGGCCAGCTCGCCCAGCGCGGTATCCCAGGCCGTGAGAGCCGCGGCGTCGGAGAGCCCGGCCCGCGCTGCCAGCGTCGCCACGTTCTGCGCGCTGGGTGCGGCGAAGAAGGTCTCCGGCAGATTCGCCCGCGCCACGCCGGGGAAATCCCGCCGCTGCATCTCGAAGGCCCCCAGCCAGAAGAGCTTGTCCCGCCGCAGCGGGCCGCCTGCCGAGGCGCTGCCTTCGCGGCGCACATCCGTCGGCTTGTAGGGGACGCTCACCCAGTCGCCCGCTGCGTCCTTCTCCGTGAGCGATTGATAGCCATTGCCCGCGCCCCAGGCGGCATCGCGATCGTAGAACGCCGCTTCGCCGTGCAGGTGATTGCTGCCGCCGCGCGTCACCGTGCTCACCACGCCTCCGGCGGCGTGGCCGTACTCGGAGCCGGCATTGGCCGTGCTCACCTGGAACTCGCGGATGGCGGCCTGCGCCGTGGCGTAGCCTCCGCTGGTGTTGCCGCGCGTCTGCGCATGAAAGGCCAGCGTGTTGTCGATGCCGTCCACCGTGGCCGCGTTCAGCATGGGGCTCAGGCCGCGATAACTCACGCCTGCCGCCGCGCCTGCTTCATCCGCACCCACAGCCGGGGTCACGGCGCCTGCCGAAAGCCCGGCCGCCGCGCTGCGGTCGCCGGTGGCCGAGGGCAGGTTGTCGACCGCGCCCTCGTCCAGATTGTCACTGAGCGCGGGCTGCGCGGCGGCTACCGTCTTGCGCTGCCGCGCCTTCCATTTCGGCTCGATGGCGGCCATGGTCAGCTGCGCGGTCATCGCCGTCACCCGGCCCACCTCGACGGTGACGCTCTCCGCCCGCCACACCGCGAAGCCAGGCGCGTTGATGCGCATGGTGTAGACGCCCGGCGCGACCTCGCCAAAGCGGAAATTCCCCTTCCGGTCGCTCAGGACCTGGATTTCGTCGCCGGTGGCCGTGTTCCTGAGCGTGATGAGCGCCGCGAAGAGACGGCCGCCCGCGTCTCGGATGGTTCCGGAGACCGCGCCCCCGGTGGGCGACTGCGCCCATGCAGGGATGGCCGCCAGCACCGCGCACAGCAGCAGCATGGCTGCCAGCCACTGGCTCCTTTTCCGACACCCTGACCCGCCCCGCGACCGTCTTCGGAATGGCACCGCACGCCTCGCCGTCCGCACCCGGAAAGCCCGCGCAAACCCTGCTGTAGACACACGCGCGCGGCCGCCGCACGGCCCTGCGGCTCACTCCTTCCGCCCGCGACCGTTCGCCGATGTTCTTCTGTTTCCCTGGTGAGGTGTCTGGAAGCGTACCCGATCCGATAAACTGTTAGTTCACAATGTTCATCGACGAAGCAAAAATCCGCGTAAAAGCCGGTGACGGAGGTAATGGCTGCATGGCCTTCCGTCGCGAGAAGTTTGTCCCCCGAGGAGGTCCCTCCGGTGGAGACGGCGGCCGCGGCGGCAACGTCATCATGGAATCGACCCAGCGCCACAACACGCTGATCTTCTTCCGCTATAACCCGGAGCATAAGGGCGAGCGCGGCGAGCACGGGCTCGGCTCGAACTGCACCGGCAAGGACGGCAAGGACATCATCCTGCAGGTGCCGGTCGGCACCGCTGTCTACGACCAGGAGACGGGCGAGCTGATTCATGACTTCCGCCTGCCCGACGAGCGAGTGGTCATCGCCAAGGCCGGCCGCGGAGGCCGCGGCAACCAGCACTTCGCCACCTCCACGCACCAGGCGCCGCGCGAGCACGAGCCCGGCTTCCCGGGCGAAGAGCGCATGCTGCGCCTCGAGCTGAAGGTGCTGGCCGATGTGGGCCTGGTGGGCTTCCCCAATGCGGGCAAGTCGACGCTGATCTCGCGCATCTCGGCGGCGAAGCCGAAGATTGCCGACTATCCCTTCACGACACTGCAGCCGAACCTCGGCGTGGTCTCGGTGGGCGAGGAGCCGCATGAGCAGAGCTTCGTCGTCGCCGACATTCCCGGGCTGATCGAGGGCGCGCACCTCGGCGCCGGACTTGGCACGCAGTTCCTGCGACACATCGAGCGCACGCGCCTGCTCGTCCACCTGGTGGATGTGTCGGACGCGAGCGGCCGTCCGGATGCGGTGGAAGACTTCAAGGTGATCCTGAAGGAGCTGGAGAGCTTCGGCCACGGCCTCGACGAGAAGCCGATGATCGTGGTGGCGACCAAGATCGACTCCGCCAATCCGGAGAAGCTCAAGAAGCTGAAGGCCGCGGCGAAACGCCGCAAGCTCGACTTCTACGAGATTTCCGCAGTGACCGGACAGGGCATCGAGGCTCTGAAGTATGCGATCGGGGCCAAGGTGGCGGAATATAAGGCTGCGGAGATCGGCTAAAGCGCTCAATTCCTACTCCGCAAATAGATGCGGAGTAGGAATGTTTGAAAGTAGGGTCCCCTAGAAGAACGCCGATAACTTCTGGAACCAAATTACTCGCCCATGCCAAACGAGATGCACTTTGCTTGTGAATCCTGTGGAAAACTGGGATCATGAATGAGTGCTTGCCGTCTTTTATTCTTTCGTGTTGAAGTCAAGCCTAGCGAGCGACGTAGAGCCTGATTGGAGAAAAAGATGCAAATGACCTTCGACGAAACGAAGGCTACTCAAGTGGCTGCCAAGTTCTTAAAGCTCGCTGGCGGAAGGCTGAAATACCTTGCCCTCATTAAACTGCTTTACAAGTTAGATCGCGAAGCCTTAAATCGCTGGGGCGTTCCTGTAACAACCGATCGATATGTATCGATGAAATTGGGTCCGGTCACCAGCAATATCTACAACCTGATTAAAGGAAGTAAAGCTTCCGCATCGCCAACTTTCTGGTCTTCCCACATCGAGCATGATGGGGGATATTCCGTCTCTCTAACTATCGATCCGGAAGACTCTGAGCTTTCAAAAGCAGAGGAAGATCTTATTGATGAGATTTTTGCTGCGGACGGCGGGAAAGATGGATTCAAATTGGCAGATGAATGTCATCGTGACTTTCCGGAATGGAACGATGAGGTCGGGAGTTCATCTACACCGATTGAGATCCCCGAAATCTTATCGGCATTAGGCAAATCAGAAGAGGAATTTGCCCATACGGAGTCAACGATCAGTGCTCAAAAAGCGCTAGCCAAGCTATTGGCCTCTTAAATCGTGACCTTCACGGCTGGCGACACATTCTTGTTTGATCTGAAACATGCTACGTCGCATCTGTGGGTCATAACAACCAACCCCAATCCCGATGGGTACGTATTGGTTGTCAGCTTGACCTCTCTGAAGGGCAGCAAAGATCAGACTGTAATCCTGAACCCTGCCGATCATCCATTTATCAAGTGGGCCACGTGCGTCGCCTATGCCTTCTCCGATCTCATGACAGTTGAGAAGCTATCTGAACTCATTGAATGCGGTAATGCGAAGCAGCACCATCCTATGAGCGCAGATCGCACCCAGCTGATCTTGGATGGCTTCCTTTCCTCTGACTTTACGAAGAAGAGAATCGTCCAGTTTGTGAAGCAATACAAGGCTACTCACAAACAGTGAGATCATCGTCCGCTCTGAATCCCTCAATTGACGCCGCCCTCCCTGCCCCGCTAACCTAATTTCAAATCTAAAGGCGATGGAGTTCGCCTCAACCGCGCCCTGGCGCTGATGACTCCTACGACTTTCCTTCGTAGGAGCACGTTTGAAATCCAACTCCGCCTTCCGTCTTTTCTCTGAGCAGTCGCATATCCTTCTGCAGCTTTTGCGCTGGCTGGGAATCGCCTCGTGCGCCGGTGTGCTTGGCGGCTCGGCGTCGGCGCTGCTGCTGGCCTCGCTCAACCTGGCCACCGATGTTCGCGAGTCGCACCTGTGGCTCATCGCGCTGCTGCCGCTGGCCGGGCTCTTCGTCGGCTGCCTCTACCGCTATCTGGGCTCGTCGGTCGAGGCGGGCAACAACCTCATCCTTGAGGAAGTCCACGAGGAGGTGCAGCATCCGCGGGGGACCATCCCGCTGCGGATGACGCCGCTGATCCTGCTCGGCACCTTTCTGACGCACCTCTTCGGCGGCTCGGCCGGGCGCGAGGGCACCGCCATCCAGACGGGCGCCTCGCTCGCCGACCAGCTCACACGCCTCTTCCGCCTCCGGAGGGGCGACCGCCGCATCCTGCTGATGGCCGGCATCAGCGCGGGCTTCGGCTCGGTGTTTGGGACGCCGCTGGCCGGGGCGGTCTTCGGCATCGAGGTGCTGGCCATCGGCCGGCTCAGCTACGCGGCCATCTTCCCCTGCTTTGTGGGGGCCTTTGTGGGCGACCTCACCACCCGCGCCTGGCATGTGCACCACACCGTCTACACGGTGACGCAGCTGGCGCCGATGACCCCGCGGAACCTGCTGGCGGCCTGCGCGGCGGGCATCGCCTTCGGCGTGACCGCGATGCTGTTTGCCAAGGCGACGCACGCGATCTCGCACTTCATGAAGAAGCACATTGCGTGGGGACCGGCGCGGCCGCTGCTCGGCGGCATCGTAGTGGCGCTGGCCGTGGCTGCGGTGCACACGACGCGCTACATCGGGCTGGGTGTGCCGGTCATCGTCGAATCGTTCCAGCATCCGCTCCACTGGTATGACTTTGCCGCGAAGTTCGCCTTCACCGCGGTCACGCTGGGCACGGGCTTCAAGGGCGGCGAGGTGACGCCGCTGTTCTACATCGGCTCGACGCTGGGCAACGCGCTGGCGCACATTCTGCCGCTGCCTACCTCGCTGCTTGCCGGGATGGGCTTTGTCGCCGTCTTTGCCGGGGCCGCGAATACGCCCATCGCTTCGAGCCTGATGGCGGTGGAGCTCTTCGGCGCCGAGGCCGGGGCCTTCGCGGCGATTGCCTGCGTGGTCAGCTATCTCTTCAGCGGGCACTCGGGCATCTACCACGCGCAGCGGCTGGGCAGCAGCAAGCATGCGGCGCTGACGCACGAGGAAGGCCTGTCGCTGGCGCTGATCGCGAAGCAGCGCGAGGAAAAGCAGACCCGGCTGCAGAGATGGAAACAGCGCGTGGCCGAGAGGCATGCGAAGAAGCCCTCGGACCCGGCGAAACACTGATTCCTCCCGCCCAGGCTTCGCCTGGACGGGGCACCCAGCTCCTCGCTTGTTCAAGGAGAACCGCAGGTTCCTCCACTGCGCTTCGCTTCGGTCGGAATGACAACTTCGAGGTGAGAAATAGAGCGGCCAAACGAATATATCGATATGACCCAGTAAACGCCTGCTCATGACACAGTCTCAGCCTGCCGGATACCATTGCCTTATATGACAACTTCAGTCCGCTCCGCCGCCTCCCGTTGCGGCACTGCATCACTTTGCCGAGCTGCCTTCTGTGCTCTGCTCGCCTTCGCTTCCGCCTCACTGGCTGCCGCCCAGACCGCACCCACGCCCTCAAAGGCCACGATGGAAGACCTGCGCGGACTGGCCCCGGTAAGCGCACTCTCGAACACTCCGGCCGGAGAGAGCACGCTGGCCGCAAACCTGCGCGTGACCGGCGGCATCGAGACAGGCAAGATCCATCAACCCACGCTGCTGCCCTTCAAGGAGCAGGAGCAGCTGGCGCTGGCCGATGTGTACACGCCGGGCCATGACCTGGCGCAGCTCTCGGACGGGCTGGGAACGAAGCTGAGCGCGGCCTACCTGACGCACTTTCACGTCATCGACCGCGGCCATGACACGCCGCTGGCACCGGCGATGGAGCGGCTGGTGGCCTTCTCGCTTTCGACGACCGGCAACCACTCCAATGCGGGCAAGTTTTTCTTCGGCGACGGCACTACGGATGGCACAGTGCCCGTCTCGCCTGAGGTGAAGGCCATTTATGCCGAGATTCACGGCAGTCCCGACCCCTTTGGCCGCGCGTATCACCTGCCGGCTGGCGCGAAAGGATCCGACCCTTACGGCGACTCGAGGCCTTTCCAGACTGAGCCTGCGTTCAAACATTACTCCGGCACCGACTACTTCCACACGCCTGCCACCAACGACGAATACGACCGCGGCCGGCTGATGGACCTGACGAAGAATCCCTCGTATCCGAGCGGCCACACCACCCACGGCTACACCGGCTCGCTGATATTGGCGCTGCTGGTGCCTTCGCGCTACCAGCAGATGGTGGCGCGCGGCGCGGAGTACGGCAATGACCGCATCCTCGTGGGCGCGCACTATGCGATGGACGTGCTGGGCGGGCGCACGCTTGCGCTGCATGACATGGCACACCTGCTGGCGAACGATCCTGCCTACGTGAAGGAATCGCCGGATGGACAGCTGCCGCCGATCGGAGACTTCCAGGCAGCGATCAAGGCCGCGCGCGCCGAGCTCACGCCGATCCTCGAAGCCGCCTGCGGCGCAAAGGTAGAGACCTGCGCTGCCGACGACACAGGCCGCTTCCGCCATGCCGATGCGAACCAGGCCTTCTACGAGGCGACGCAGACCTACGACCTGGGGGTTGCGCATCCGGAGACGGCGAACAAGGTGGAGGACGTGGCGAAGATCGCTCCCGAGGCCGGCTATCTGCTGACCACGGCCTTCCCCGGCCTCTCGCTCGAGCAGGCCGACCGCATCCTCACGGAAACCGAAGGCCCCGGCGGAGGCTTCCTGGACGACGGTTCGAACTTCGGTCTGTATTCGCGCATCAATCTCTATGCCGCGGCTGGGGCTGCTGCGCAGCGCTCGGCTGTCGCCAGGTAAGCACGTCTACCGAGAAATAAGAAGGCCGCCTGCATGGGCGGCCTTCTTGCATGCATGAAACGATGCGCTTTAATTTCCGGCATGCCAATACTGGCTGAAGCCGCTGTATGCGGCGGGCAGAGCTGCGAGGATCCTGCGGCGCATCTCCAGCAGATCGACGGAGCCGAGCGTCTTGTAAATGACCTCGCCCTTCGGACCGAAGACCACGGTGTAGGGCACGGCTGATTTCCATGCCGGATCGAAGGCCGCCTGCAGTGCGGATGTATCGTCGGACGCAAACAGGTAGTTCGTGCTGGTGGCATGCTTCTTCTCGAGGAAGTGCTGCACGCTGGGCTGCTCGTCCGGCGTATTCGCGGAGACCGTGATCAGCTCCAGGTCGCGGTCGCTGTACATGCGATAGGTGTCTTCGAGATCGGCGAACTCGGCCACGCAGGAGCCACACCACGTTGCCCAGAAATTCACGATGGTGACGTGGCCCGTGGGCTGGCGAAGCTTCTTCAGGCCCGCTGTGTCGATCGATGCGACATGCACCGGCTCGGCATCAAGCTTCGCCTCTGCGGCCTCGCGCATCGACGCCTTCTCCGGCCACTTGGTCGAGCAGCCGAAGGTCCCTGTCTGCTTTACCGCAATCTCTTTGCCTGCGAGCAGCGCATCGATGGCATTCTGCGCGTCGTGCGTGGTGACCTTCTCGATGCGGTAATTGTTGTCGAAGCGGCCCTCGTAGCGCAGCCTGCGGCTCTTATCGAAAACGAAGACATGCGGCGTGGCCTGCGGTCCGTAGGCCTGCGTCACAGCCGGCGCGTCGCCCGCATAGAGATAGGGATAGCGCAGGTGCTTGTAGGCCACGCGCAGCTTCATCTCCGGCAGCGTATCGCTGGTGTCGGAGGAATCCAGCTCGTCGATGCTGATCGCCTTCGGGTCATTGCCCATGATGGCGACGACGGCTACGCCCTTCTTTCCATAAGCCTCATAGAGCTGCTCGATGCGCTGCTCGTACATCTGCGCGATGGGACAGTGATTGCAGGTGAAGATCACCGCGAGCACCGGGCTGGCGGCGTAATCGCTGAGCGCGTGCACCTTCCCATCCGCACCCGGCAGAGAGAAGTCCGGCGCAGGCGAGCCCAGAGCCAGAATCGGATGCTCCTGCTGCGCGTGAAGCGACAGGGCTGCAATTGCAATCATGATTGCTACAAATAGCTTCTTTCCCATCGAGACACTTCTCCTGAGCAGCCTGCTTCTGGCACTTTACTCTTCCCCATGAGCCACAGAAAAGCCCGGAGCACGCGGTCCGCATCGTCTGCGGGCTACGCCGTCCGGGCTTTCGCTTGCGAGGCTGTGGACCTTACTCCGCCGGAACCACCGGCAGGCTGATGTAGCTGGCCTGATCCGGCGCGTGCCAGATGCGCTGCGTCGCCTTCTGATAGTCGCCGGGCTTTGCGGTGAAGATGTTATCCACGTACTTCTGCGGATTGCGGTCGTAGAGCGGAAAGAGCGTGGACTGCACCTGCACCATGATGCGATGGCCGGGCAGGAAGGTGTGATTCACCATCGGCAGACCGAAGACATAGGGCAGCGGCGTATCCGGCTTGATGGGCTCGGGATGCTCGAAGCTGGTGCGATAGCGGCCGCGGAAGATATCGATGCCGACCGGCAGCTCATAGCCGTTGTGGATGCCGGCCTGCTCCGCAGGCAGCTCCGACTCCGGTTGCACGTCGATGAGCTTCACCACCCAGTCCGAATCCGTGCCGCTGGTCGAGGCGATGAGATGCACCGTCGGCTCACCGGAGAGCTTCATCGGCTCCTTCAGCGGCTCGCTGACGTAGGTCACCACGTCGGGACGCCCATCGACAAAGCGCTGGTCGGTGACGAGCCACGTCCGCCAGTTGGAGCCATCGACGGGACGCGTGACATAGGGCACGGGCTTCGCAGGATCGGAGACGTACTCGTCGAACTGAGGCCCTTCGGCGGGCTTATCGAACGAGAGCTTGCCGTCCGCCTGAAGATAGAGCGGCTTCGATTCGGTCGGGCAGCCCTTTTCGCAGGCTTCGGGGAAGACCTTCTTCGTCTCCCAGCGGTCGAGGCCAGGGTTGTAGATCCACGCGTTCGGCGTGTCGGCCTTGGGCGAGCCGGGCTTCAGGTACTGGTCGAAGAAGGGCAGCAGGACATCCTCGCGCCATTGCGCGGTCGTATCGGTGGCCCACACCAGCGGGCCGAGATTGCGGCCCGGACGGTTGACCTGGCTGTGGAACCATGGGCCCATCACGAGGTGATTCATCGAGTCCGGCACACCTGCGGCCTTGAGCGCGCGGTAGCTGTGGATGGCGCCCCACATGTCTTCCTGATCCCACAGGCCCTGCTCCCACATGGTGGGCACGGTGAGCTTCTTCTGCGCGATCAGCTTGTCGAGAGCCTGCGACTGCCAGTAGCCGTCATAGGACGGGTTGTCACGCATGACCTTCCAGAAGGGCAGCTGCTCCATGCCCTGCGCCTGCGCGAAGGCATCGGCGGAGCCGGCTTCGAGGAAGTTCGTGTAGTCGTCCTTGTACTTGCTCGAGACACGCGGACCCTCGCCACGCGCCGATGTCTGCCCCAGCACGTAGGCGATGTTGACCTGGCGGAAGGCTCCGTAGTGGAACCAGTCGTCGCCCATCCAGCCGTCGACCATCGGGCTTTCGGGCGCGGCCACCTTCAGCGCGGGGTGCGGATGGAGCAGGGCCATCACCACGGTGAAGCCCTCGTAGCTCGAACCGATCATGCCCACGCGGCCATTCGACTCGGGCACGTTCTTCACCAACCAGTCGATGGTGTCGTAAGCATCGGTGGTGTCGTCGGCGCCGCTCGGGTTGTAGCCGGAATTCACCGGCGGGGCCGTCATCAGGTACACGCCCTCCGAGCCGTACTTGCCGCGAATGTCCTGGTAGACACGGATATAGCCGTCCTTGACGAAGATCTGGTCACTGAGCGGCATGGTGTCGAACATGGTGTCCTTGTCGCCGGTGGCCGAGGCGCGATGCGCCGCGTCATAGGGCGTGCGCGTCAGCACGATCGGCGCATTCTTCGCACCCTTCGGCACCATGATCACGGTGTAGAGCTTAGTGCCGTCGCGCATGGGCACCATGACCACGCGCTTGTCGTAATCCTTGTGCCGCTCGGGCGCGACGAACTTCGCCGGCAGATCGTCCGACGGCAAGGATGGATCGGCCAGCTTCACCTGCTGCGCCATCAAACCCGAACTCAAACTTACACTCAGCAGACCGGCAACCAGCCACTGCGAACGATTCACGCCCAGCACCCCACGCTCAAGATTTCAGAGGAATTGCGAATGGGGAAAGGGTATCACCGCGGGCACAGAACTGCCGACATAGAGTAAGACGCACCGGCAACGTCTTCAATCATTCCACATCCCGGCAATCGGAATGAGGGCTCGGTGCTAGCTTCCGACTGTCTGTACTTACAAACTCAGTTAGGAAGCTGGGGTGCAGGCAATACCTGCGGTGCGAGCTCAGGGGGCAGGGGAAATGAGATCTCCAGCGCCTTCAGGGCGCTATCTGCTTCGGCTTTCTCGCGCCATTTCCGGGCAAATTGCGCTATGTGCGAGTAAGGTGTATCTCCTCGCTGCCGGTCAGCATTCATCTGCCCGACCATGTTGATATCCACCTGCTCTCTCCCATTCCAGTAGGCGCAGGTTATCGGCTGTTCTCTGCATCCCGGGTTACTCATTTTCTTCCTGTCTTCGTCGGACAAGCGCTGCGCCTCTCCTGCAAGCACTGCCGGTGTGAACTTGCCGGCAGCTTCACCCTCTGTCGCCTCTACCCAGAACCGCGCGGCAGACAGGATGCCGTCCCGCCTCGCCTGCAGGGCATGCACGACATTCTCATTCCCTTCGTATGAGCCGTCGGCATAGATCACCCCGTCAATATCCCCTGCCCATGTGCATCCGGAGGGCTGAGGTGAGAGATTCTGGTCTGAAAAAAATCGCACGCCGGGCAGGATCACGCTTTCCTGCATGGCTTCATCGGTAGGACGGTGAGAGATGCTCTCATAAGGGCTGTCGAGTGCGTCATGTACCGTGGCGGTGCCGGCGTTTCCACATTTGCCTTTGAAGTGAAAGGCTTCGATCGGCTTCTGCGAATCGTTGACGAGAATGACCCAGCCGCTCGATCCATCCGACAACTCCATGTGATAGCCGCGGCTATTCGCGGCAAGCAGCACGGAACATCCACAGAGAGCCACGGCAATCAGTGGCAGTGACGACAACGGCATCTTATTCCTCCCCAACAGTCACGCTCCCGCACTCTATCCCTGAATCCCTGCCCTGTCACCCGGCTTTCGCTCCTCTCCTCATCACCCCACCCTGTATCCTGTTCCTTGGCCATGACGTTCCCGACATACAACCTCCGGATCCGGTCCACTAAAGTTGTCATCCCTCCTGTCTTTGTCGTCGAGGAGATGCCGCTCACCGAAACCGCCTCGCGCACCGTGTTTGAGGCGCGCCAGCAGATCGTGAACATCCTCAACGGCGCGGACGACCGTCCGGTCGTCGTCGTGGGGCCCTGTTCCATCCACGATCCGGAGGCGGCGAAGGAGTACGCCGGGCTGCTCAAGCAGGCCATCGCCGAGCTCTCCGAGGACCTGATGATCGTGATGCGCGTGTATTTCGAGAAGCCGCGCACGACCATTGGCTGGAAGGGACTCATCAACGATCCCTACTTCGACGAGTCGTTCCGCATCAGTGACGGGCTGCGCATCGCCCGCCGCCTGCTGCTCGAGCTGGCCGAGATGGGGGTGCCCTCAGGCACCGAGTTCCTGGACATGATTTCGCCGCAGTACGTCTCCGACCTGGTGAGCTGGGGCGCCATCGGCGCGCGCACCACCGAGAGCCAGGTGCATCGCCAGCTGGCGTCGGGACTCTCCTGCCCGGTCGGCTTCAAGAACGGCACCTCGGGCAACGTGCAGATCGCCGTCGAAGCAATTCTCTCGGCGACGCACTCGCACACCTTCCTCGGCACCACGGAGACGGGGCAGTCGGCCATCCTGCTCACCGCGGGCAATCCGGACTGCCATATCATCCTGCGCGGAGGACGCGGCGTGACCAACTACAACGCCGAGTCCGTGGCCTCGACCGCCGCGCAGATGGAGAAGACCGGCGTACCGCCGCGCATCATGATCGACTGCAGCCACGCCAACAGCGGCAAGGACCATCGCCGCCAGGGTGTGGTGTGCCGCGACGTATCCGCGCAGATCGCAGCCGGTGACCGCCGCATCATGGGCATCATGATCGAGAGCAACCTGGTGGCCGGCGCGCAGTCGCTGGTCGACGGCAAAGCCCCGGTCTACGGGCAGAGCATCACCGACGCCTGCATCGACTGGCCGGAAACGTTCGAGCTGCTGCGCGAGCTGGCCGCCGCAACGCGCGTGCGCCGCACGGCTGCGGTACCGGCTTAAGCTTCTGATCGATCCCAGGTCTCAGAATCGAGACCTGGGGCACCCGGGGTTCGCTCCTAAGAAACATATGCTTGCTCCTCCCACCCAAGCGGAGCTTGGTGTTCCCCACTCAAGCCAACACCAGGCTTGAATCGGCCACCGTCGGATTCCCGCGAACCCACATCTCGAACAGAATGAGATATGGGGCACCCTGATCCTCGCTGGTTGAGACAACCGCAGGTCCCTCCACTTCGCTTCGCTCCGGTCGGGATGACAAGACTTCAGGGATTGGGTAGATCGTGTGGGAATCAGGTAGCATAGGCCTCTTATGCCTCGATCCGCCTGCAGCCCTGCATCCACCTTCACCGCCGACCACATCGGCATCTGGACCTCGTGGCTCTGCGTCGCGCATTGCCTGCTTACGCCGGTGCTGCTTTCGATGTCCGCAGTCCTCGCGCACTTTCTGCCGTCGGAAGAGCATGTTCATCGCACGCTCGCCGTCTTTATCGCCTTCATCGGCGCGGTGGCCATTGTGCGCGGATTCCGCCGCCATCGCCGCCGCCGCGTGATCGCGCTGATGGCCGCGGGCCTCGCCATCCTCTTTTTCACGGCCTTTTACGGCGACCTGTTGCCGAATCACATCGTCGAAGTCGGCGTCACCTTCTGCGGCAGCCTGCTGATGATCTCCGCGCACCGCATCAATCACACCTTCTGCAAGCGCTGCGACTGCGTTCCTTCTGCATGACCCAGCGGAAGTCCGGGTAAAGCGTTTTGCGGCGCAGCCGCCCGATGCGAATAATAGAGGGAAAATGGCTTCCTCCAACGAGAACAGCACGACCGCCAGCGCTTCGCTCACGCGACGCCAGTTTTCCTTTTTTGCCGCCGCTTCCGTATTCGGAGCCCTTGCCTCGAAGCACGCCTTCGGCCAGGAGCATCATGCGCACGCCGCTTCCGCGGGCGAGCTGACGCCGAAGTTCCCGCTGACTGCGCACGTGGAAGACAACTTTGCCGCGCTGATGGAGTATGTTCCGTCGGTCGATCCCGATGCCGCGTTCTTCCGCTCGCTGGTGCCCCGCGCCGCGCGGATTGCGCCCTTCGCACCCACGCAGGCGCATCCCAAGCTGAGCGCGCAGCCGCAGGTGGCCACACTCACCGGCTGCTATCGCACGCTCGGCGCCGACTACGACGAGCGCTACCGTCGCATCCGTTACGGCACGCCGCCAGAGGGCGGGCTCTATGTCTCGCGCATGATCGGCTATCACGACGTAGTGGTGAGCTGGAGCGGCCCGGGCGTGATCCCGAACCCAGCGCTGACCGACGCCGCGCACCGCAACGGCGCACTGTGCCTTGGCACCATCTTCCAGCCCGATAAACGCATCTTCGATTCGAGCGTGGTGCCGGCGAAGGAGGTTGCCGCCAAGTTCGTGGAGCTGGCGATCTACTTCGGCTTCGACGGCTACTTCATGAACTTCGAGCTGGGCACGCCGCAGGGCCATGCGCAGATTCTCGACCTGCTGGGCATGATGCACGAAGAGGCGCATCGCCGCGGCAAGACGGACTTCTACATCCAGTTCTATGACGGCTCGGCGGATATGAACAAGCTGATGCCGGTGACCGCGCCGAACTCGCCGCTGGTGCCTGCCGCGTCCTTCGCGGACAGCACCATGCTCGACCAGGGATGGAGCGGCTACAGCATGACGCACGGCTGCTGTTCGGGCGAGCCGACCGATGCTGCGTCCGTGTATGAGTATTGCCGCAAGCACGGCCTCGATCCATACAAGTCGGCGTACTTCGGCTACCAGCTTTATCCGGGACCGGGCTATCTCGGGCTCTCCGCGCCTTCGGTCATCCAGCCGAATGACAGCGCAACGGCCTATGGCAGCCTGCAGGTCTACAGCTTCGAAGACGGCCTGTTCACCATGCAGCGGGCACTCGATAAGGCACCGGGGCACACCAGCGCGCTTACACCTGAGGAAGAATATTACTCACTCGAACGCGCCTTCTTCAGCGGGCAATCGCAGAACCCCGCGCTCGACAACACGCCCACCGCGGAGCAGGCGCATATCTATGCGACCGTCGCCGAGGGCAAGCGCCGTTACGCCGATTACTCGCCGACCGAGGATCACGCGAACGACCAGGTGAAGCTGCCCATCACCTATGGCGTGGCGAACTTCACCGTCGAGCACTCGGTCATCGGTTCGTTTCCGTTTCTCACGCGCTTCAACCTCGGCGCGGGCGATGCGTTCTTCATCGATGGCGCGAAGCAGAGCGACCATGCATGGTTCAACATGGGCATCCAGGACCTGCTGCCGACGTGGCAGTGGTGGCTGGAGCCGATGTACGGCGCGCTCGATCGCAACGCCGCACAGTACGCGCCGCTCGACGTCCGCTTCGATCGCAGCATTGCTTATGACGGCGGTGCATCGCTGCATATCTCCGGCAAGCTGGATGGGCGCGACGGCATTGCGCTGCACCTCTACAAGACGAAGCTGGCGATTGAGAATGCGGACGATCTCGCGCTGCAGCTGGTGTGGCAGGGCACGGGTGAGTGTCTGTCGGTTGGCCTGATCTTCGAAGATGAGCCAGGCAAGACCGAGTGGATCGGCCTTGCGGATACGGCTCATGTATCGCGACAGTCAATTGCTCAGAATTGGACGCGCTCGCAGGTTGCGCTCTCGCCGTATCGTGGACGCATCCTCGCCGCGCTGCTGCTCGGCTTCCGCCGCGAGAAGCATGCGGACGCAGCGGTAGATCTGCACATCGGCGAGATTTACGCAGGCAGCCCGCTGAAGGCCGAGACGCTCACCGCGCCTGCGGACTTCAAGGTTGAAGCGCATGCGGCAGGCACCGCGCCGAACACGCTGCACGCGCGCCTGCGCTGGACGATGCGGAACTCGGACGCGTACTACGACCTCTACAGCGTGAGCGCGGCGAACGCACGCACGTGGATCGGGCGCGTCACCGGCGATCGTTACTTTGCGGAGAACGTGAGCGCGGATACGGGCACATCGTTCGAGCTGGTGGCGACGAGCCGGGAGACGCCTCTGCTGCGCAGCCAGGCAGCGAAGGCTGCGCTGACGGCCAGCTAGGGTTCGAAAAAATCAGGTGCCCCACGCATGCGATCTTCTGCTGCGTGGGGCATTGTTTTGCTCACACAATGGGTTCGTACCTTCCCACCCAAGCGAAGCTTGGATGGGGCACCCTCTTCGTCGCCTGTTTTGCGTGGAGACCCGGTTCGCTTCGGTCGGGATGACAGGCAGTGTCTCTATGAAAATCGCGACCAGCGGGAGCGCCACGCGAAGCGATCCGCCCTGCGCGGAGCAGTTACATCATGACGCCGCCGTTGGCCTCGATGCGTTGCCCGTTGACCCAGCGATTTTCGTCCGAGAGCAGCGAGGCGATCATGGGGCCGATGTCCTCGGGCAGACCTGCGCGGCCGAGCGCCGTGTGCTCGGCGACCCTCTTGTTCACCTCCGGATTATCGCGCACGATGCCGCCGCTGAAGTCCGTCGCCACTGCGCCCGGAGCCACGACATTGACTGCGATGCGACGCGGCGCAAGCTCGGTGGCCATGTGCCGCGAGAGGACTTCCAGCGCGCCCTTCATCGATGCATAAACGGCGCCGCCCGGCATGGAGAGACGGGTGCGCGTGGTCGATACATTCACGATGCGGCCTCCATCGTGGATCAGCGGCAGCAGCTTCTGCGTGAGGAAGAAGACGCCCTTGAAGTGCACGCGGTAGACGTTGTCCAGCTCCTCTTCCGTCGCCTGATCGAAGGGCATGTTGCGATGGTTGTTGCCGGCGTTGTTCACGAGATAATCGAAGCGGTCTGCGCCGAGCTTCGCCAGCGCTTCCTTCACGCGCTCGGCGAATCCGTCGAACGACGCGGTACTGCCCAAGTCAAGCTCGAGCGCGATAGCTTCAGCTCCTGCTTCCTTCGCCTCTGCAACCACCGCTTCCGCATCCACAGGGCGGCTGAAGTACGTAAAGATCACATTCAC
Source organism: Silvibacterium sp. (assembly GCF_047605705.1). NCBI lineage: Bacteria > Pseudomonadati > Acidobacteriota > Terriglobia > Terriglobales > Acidobacteriaceae > Silvibacterium > Silvibacterium sp. The sequence continues at coordinate 52,614 of NZ_JASGFD010000034.1, forward strand.
GCCACGCCGCGCAAGGCTCACTACGGTGTTACGTCCGATACCACGGCTACCGCCGGTTACGAGTGCAATTCTTTTCTGCTCTGCCATGATTCCTCCGATTCCCTGTTCTGAGGCTAGGCCACAGCTGTTGCGGCGTGAATGGCGAAGGCTGGCATTTTCCTGCCTATTCCTCTCACGTACACTCTTGCTGTATGCCGAGTGAACGCAACGAGCGAAGCCGCCGCCTGGCAGAGCTGGCCCGGGCGCTGCGCCGTTATACCGACTCCCATGACGGCGCGAACCCGTACATGACGGCGATCGAGGGCTTCGCCATCCTGCGTTCGGATCGCCCGCGGCAGCCTTCGCATCGTCTCTTTCGGCCCGCGCTCTGCATCACGGCGCAGGGCGCCAAGTGGGCCATCTTCGGCGATCGCCGCTACGTCTATCGTGCCGGGCAGGCGCTGGTCGTCAGCGTGGAGATGCCCTCGCGCGGCGGCGTCCTCTCGGCCAGCCCGGATGAGCCATTTCTCGGCATTGTGCTGCAGCTCGATCTCGGCATTCTTCACGATGTTGCCGCCGAACTGCAGACGCGCATTCCAGCAAGCACGACCAGCACCTCCGCGAAGTCTCTCTCGGGCGTTTCCGTTGTCGACATGAATGTCGAGCTGCTCGACTGCGCGCTGCGCTGCATCCGCCTGCTGGATACGCCCGGGGCGATCGCGCTGCTCTACCCCGGCATCATGCGCGAGATCTGCTACTGGCTGCTCACCGGCCCGGGCGGCGAACAGATCTTCCGCGCCCTCGCGGGCAGCCAGCAGGAGGAGCGGCTGATCGCCGCGATCCAGGCACTCAAGGAGCATTTTGCCGAGCCGGTGCGCGTCGAGAGCCTGGCGGCCATCGCGCACATGAGTCCGGCGACCTTCCATCGCCAGTTCAAGTCCGTCACCGCAATGACGCCGCTGCAATATCAGAAACAGATTCGCCTCCTGGAAGCGCGGCGGCTGATGCTGGCCACCCGTGCGAATGTCGAGACCGCGGCCTTCCAGGTCGGCTACGAGAGCGCTTCGCAGTTCAGCCGCGAATATGCCCGCATGTTCGGCCGCTCGCCGCGCAGGGATGTCCTCGCGCTCAGGAACTCGGATGCGCTGGCCGCGGACTGATGTGAAGACACATTCTGGAGATGCGGCTTACTCTTCCCCACCCAAGCCCACAGAAGGCCTGGATGGGCCACCGTGAGCATCCTGCGAACCCACGTCTCAAAATCGAGACGTGGGGCACCCGGCCGCATCCTCAACGTGAACAGGTTCATTCCCTCCCGCCCAAGCAAAGCTTGGACGGGCATCCTTATCCTTGCTTCACAAGCGAAACGCGGGTCCATCTACTGCGCAAACCGTTTCGGTCGGGATGACAGCGTTGTTGGGTTTACCGTTCTCTTCAAGGTTCTGTAACCGAACAAGGATTCTCTTCCACCGCGCAATCCCATACCCTTGGGAGTGATCGCGTCCGTGCTCACGCATATGCGCAACCGGACCAATCTTTTCCGCGAGAGAAGCATCCATGCCCTGTAACCCCGAAGAACTGCGGCACGTCCCGCTCTTTGAGCTGCTCGATGAAGAAGAGCTCGCCGTGCTTGCCAGCCAGGTCGACATCAAGCAGTTCGCTGCCCGGCAGCGCATCTTCAAGATCGGCGAGCCCTCGAAGCACGCCTATGTACTGCTCTCCGGCCATGTGCGCGTCACCACCGTCGACGAGGATCAGCAGGAGGTGCTGCTCGACGAGCCCTCGCACGGGGATGTCTTCGGCTTCGCATCGATGATGGACCAGACGGCGCACCATGCCAGCGCCATGTCCATGACCCAGTCCGAGTGCCTGGAGATCGACCGCAACGACATTGCCATCCTGCTGCAGCGCAAGCCGATGGCCGGCCTCGACATGCTCACCATGCTCGGCCGCCAGTTCCACGCCTCGCAGCGGCTCATCCAGCTGCGCGCGCAGCGCAATCCCAACGAGGTCATCGAGAACGAAGCCACTTTCGGCGAACGGATCGCCGATGCGGTCGCCGGCTTCGGCGGCTCGTGGAAGTTCATCATCAGCTTCGGCGTCACCCTCATCGCCTACACGATGCTGAACGTGATCTTCAAGAGGCTCGCGTGGGATCCGTATCCCTTCATCCTGCTGAACCTGTTCCTCTCCATGCTGGCCGCGCTGCAGGCGCCGGTCATCATGATGAGCCAGAACCGCCAGGATGCGAAGGATCGCCTGCGCAGCGAACTCGATTTCGAAGTCAACCGCCGCGCCGAGTCGGAGATCCAGGAGCTGTCGCGCAAGCTCTCTCTGCTCACCGAGCAGGTGAGCGACGTGGAAGACATGCTGCGCGATGCGGCGAAGCAGACTGCGCGGTCTGCCGGGGATTGATTTACTTTTTACGTCCGTGCCCACGTCTCAGAATCGAGATGTGGGGCACCCGGATCCTCGTTTATTGAGAGCAATGCGCGAGACGGCAGAGTTTCGCTATTCCTCGACAGGACGCTTCAGCCGCCGGTAGAAGGTGCTGCGGTTTACGCCGAGGCGGCGCGCAGCATCGGAGACGTTTCCATTCGCAGCGGCCAGCGCGCGGCGCAGGGCATCGTCCTTCATCGACTGGAAGCTCTCCTGGGCCGCGGTCTCGACCGTAGCCTGGTGCGCGGTACCTGTGCAGGAAGGCAAGGCTGCCGTGGGTCCGGCTGTCACCGCGAACGCCGTCTGCCCCAGCCGCTCCACCACGCCGAAGCAGATGGCCGGATGCCCAGCTTCCGCCGATTGCAGCCGTAACTCCTGCGGCCCGAGCCGGAGTCGGCCGGCAAAAATCTCCTCCCGTCGCGCGCAGCCGATCGCCCGCGTGGATAGCCCGGCGTAATGGAGACCGCGCGGACTGGCCGCGCGCAGCAGGCCGTCTTCGAAGACCATCACACCCTCTTCCGGCGACCCCAGCCAGGACGGATGCGGATGCAGCCGCACCACGGTAGCCGAACGCCAGCGCGCTCCCGGCTGCATGGCCGTCTCGAGAGCCCACTCCAGTACCCAGTCGTGCTCCATGCGCATGACCGCGTGCCGTACCAGCCGCCCCACGCTCGCCGGCAGCTCCGCTGCCCGCCCGGAGATATCGAGCACGCCCGCAAGCTGCCCGTCCGGCGAGATGATGGGCATGCCCGCGCAGGCCAGGAAGCGGTTTTCGTCGAAGAAGTGCTGACCGCCTACCACCTGCGTGTAGCGGCGCTCCACCAGCGCCGTGCCGATGGCGTTGGTCCCGGTAATCTGCTCCCGCCAGCAGGCGCCCGGCATCAGGCAGACGCGCTGGGCGCGGGTCAGGAACTCGCCTGAGCCGTGCGAGTCGAGAATCGTGCCCTCCACGCTGGCCAGCACCACCAGATGGCCGGTGCCTGCCAGCAGCCGGTCGAGCAGCGGGAACTCGCGCAGACCCAGCCGGCGGAGATGCCGGTGCTGCTCGTGCTCGCGGTGTAACTCGTTCTCCCGCAGAAGGTTCTGGTGGATGTGCCATTGCGGCGCCATCCCATACTGGCGGCACCGCTGCCAGGAGCTTTCCACCCATTCCGGCACCCGGCGCGCCGGGTGGCTCCCGTTTCCGCGTTGGTCGGCGCTCCGTTGATCCGCGCTACGTTGACCGGCGCTGCCCGGCTCCACCATATTCGTTCTCCCGCAGAATTCGACGCGCCGCAGCCTGAGTGATGCAGGGCGCAACAGGCTTTTTTACATCCCGCCGGAGCGCCATGACAAGGAACTCTGCCGGGCTGTTGCAGGATGCAACAGGCTCAGTGCCTCCCCTTGGCAACCGTATATCCGCGGAGTAAGGATGTCTGTCGTTCGATATGCCCTGCTCAGGGCCAGGAAAGGATTACCCCCTCATGGCGACCATCACTCCCGTTCAGATCGATCCTCAGCATTACGGCCACCCCGTGACCTTCAAGAAGCGTTACGGCAACTTCATCGGCGGCGAATGGGTCGCCCCGGTCGGCGGCCAGTACTTCGAGAACATCACCCCGGTCACCGGCAAGGTCCTTTGCGAGATCCCGCGCTCCGGCGAGGCCGATATCGAAAAGGCCCTCGACGCCGCGACCAAGGCGAAGCGCGGCTGGGCCAAGACCTCCGTCACCGAGCGCTCGAACATCCTGCTCAAGATCGCCCAGCGCATCGAGGACAACGTGGAGCTGCTGGCCGCCGCCGAGACCTGGGACAACGGCAAGCCGATCCGCGAGACCACCGCGGCCGACGTTCCGCTCAGCGCCGACCAATTCCGCTACTTCGCAGGCGCCATCCGCGCGCAGCAGG